>OMUM01000120.1 GCA_900314225.1 uncultured bacterium
CTTTTGTAAGCAAAATATCAATGATAAATCACTTACAAAAATTATTATACGAGGAGGAAATAAAATGAAAAAAGATATTACATTAGTCATTTTGGCAGCCGGAATGGGCAGCCGCTTCGGTGGTTTAAAACAAATTGAACCATTTGGTCCAAATGGAGAGTTTATAATAGACTACTCTGTTTATGATGCTATTAAAGCAGGATTTACTAAAATAGTTTTCTTAATCAAAAGAGAAAATTATGATATTTTTAAACAAACTATTGGATCTAGAGTAGAACCACATATCAAAGTTGAATATTGTTTCCAAGAAAATAATAACTTACCAGAAGGTTATAAATTACCTACTGATAGAGTAAAACCACTAGGAACAGCACATGCAATACTTTGTTGTAAAGATAAAATCAATGAACCATTTATGATGATAAATGCTGATGATTTTTACGGAAGAGATGCTTTCATTAAAGGTGCCAGATTCTTAAAAGATTTAAATGATGAAATTCCTCATAAATATGGAATAATTACTTATCATGTAAAAAATACTATTACAGAAAATGGTTCAGTAAAAAGAGGTATTTGTGAAATAAAAGATAATCATTTAACTAAAATAATTGAAAGTAGTGTTGAAAAAGTAAATGGAAAAATTATTGCTAAACCATTAAATGGAGATCCAGAATTTGAAGTACAAGAAAACTCTCCTGTTTCAATGAATATGCTTCTATTTACTCCTAGTATCTTTGAATATATTAAAGAAAATTTTGCCGAATTTTTTAAAAACAATAAAGATAATTTAGAAAAATGTGAATATTTAATTCCTGAAGTATTATTTAAAGCAATAAAAGAAAACTATGCCACAACAACAGCAATAGAAACAACCGCAACTTGGTATGGAGTAACATATAAAGAAGATGCCCCAAGTGTAAAAGAAGCTCTAAAAAAATTAGTCGATGAAAAAATTTATCCGGATAATTTATGGGAAGATAAAAATACTAAAAAACTAGTTAAACAAAGAAAAAAATAAATATTTCAAAATAGCCTATCTTAGTTTAAAATATAGATAGGTGATTTTTTTATGTTAGAAGATTTTAAAAATAAAATGAATGATTTAATAGAAAAAATTAATAAAGCAAGTTATGAATATTATGCTTTAGATGAACCAACAATTACTGATCAAGAATATGATGATATGTATAATGAATTGTTAAGAATTGAAGAAAAATATCCAGAACTTAAAAGAAAAGATTCTCCAACAAATAGAGTAGGAGGAGAAGCTCTAGAAAAATTTGAAAAAGTTACTCATAATACACCAATGCTTTCATTTGATGATATTTTTAATAGTGAAGAAATAGAAATGTTTGATGCTCGAATAAAGAAACAAATAAAAAATCCATCATATACTTTAGAACCAAAAATGGATGGCTTATCTGGTTCATTAATCTATGAAAATGGAATTCTTGTAAGAGGAGCCACACGTGGTGATGGTGTAGTAGGAGAAGATATTACGATAAATGTTAAGACAATAAAATCAGTACCTCTAAAGTTAACAGAAAAAATTAATATTGAAATACGTGGCGAAATTTATATGTCAAAGTTAGCGTTTCAAAAAGCAAATATCGAAAAAAGAAAAAATAATGAGAAAGAATTTGCCAATCCAAGAAATGCAGCAGCTGGATCTATTAGACAATTAGATAGTAAAATAACTGCTAAAAGAGACTTAGATTTTATGGCTTACTTTATTCCAAATCCAGAAAATTATGGCATAAAATCTCAACACGAATCATTAGAATATTTAAAAAAATTAGGCTTTAAAACAAATTATAAATTAAATTCTCTAGCTCATAACTCTAAAGAAATAGAAAAATATATTAATGACTTAAGTAAAAAAAGGCCTGATCTTCCTTTTCCAATTGATGGGGTAGTATTAAAAGTAGATAGTTTAGAAGACGAGGCTAAATTAGGATTTACTGCTCGAGTACCTCGCTGGGGAATTGCCTATAAATTTCCAGCTGTTGAAGTTTTAACAACTTTAAAAGAAATTAAGTTTACTGTTGGAAGAACAGGAAAAATTACTCCAAATGCTATCTTTAATCCAGTTCATGTTGACGGCTCTCTTGTTAGTAAAGCAACTCTACATAATGAAGATTATTGTCTTCAAAAAGATGTAAGAGTCGGAGACGTAATCTCTATCAGAAAAGCTGGAGATGTAATTCCAGAAGTAGTTGAAGTAAAAATTGACAGAAGAAAAGAAAATTCTGTTCCATTCAAAATGATTGAAAACTGTCCAATCTGTCATACAAAATTAATAAAGAAAGATGCTATGCACTATTGTCCAAATTCTAACTGTCCAGCAAGACATACTGAAGGGCTAATTCATTTTGCTTCTCGTAATGCTATGAATATTGATGGTATGGGCGAATCAATTATCCAAGATTTTTACAATATGGGCTATTTAAAAAAAGTAACCGACTTTTACCATCTCTATAAATATAAAGATCAACTAATGACTTTAGAAGGATTTGGAGAAAAAAGTATTACAAATCTTTTAAAATCAATTGAGAACTCTAAAACAAATTCATTAGAAAGACTAATATTTGCCCTTGGAATTCCACATGTTGGAGCAAAAACTGCTAAAATTTTAGCAACCAAATATAAAACAATGACTAATTTTTCTCAAGCAACAATCGATGAATTAAGAAATATTCCTGATATTGGAGAAATAATTGGACAAAGTATTGTAAACTACTTTTCAAAAGAAACAAATAAAGAACTTATCCAAGAATTAACTAATTTAGGATTAAATATGACTTATAAAGGAGAGAAAGTAATAGATTCCAAAGAGTTTAATGGGAAAACATTTGTCTTAACCGGAAGCCTAGAGCTATTTACAAGAGAAGAAGCAGAAGAAAAAATAGAATCTTTAGGTGGAAAAGCATCAAGTTCAGTTTCAAAAAAAACATCAGCTGTGATCGTTGGAGCAAATCCGGGTAGTAAATATACTAAAGCTCAAGAATTGGGTATTCCAATTTGGACAGAGCAAGAATTTAAAGATAAATTAAATAATATTTAAAATTGTCAAATCTTTACAACTCAACCAAAAAGTGCTATAATATAGAGCATTGAAAAGGGGAGTAGAGGTATTTATGAAAAGAGAAAATAAAATATTTAATTCTTATGAAAATGATTTAAATAGTATAAATGATATAGCAACCAAGGATGATGAACTATTAAAAACTTATGATGAAGAAGACTTAGATGAAGAGAACACAAAAGAATTAGAAAATTCTGCTGATGAAATAATAGATTTAGATAATGAAAATGAAAACAAATTATCTTTTGAAGATGAAAAACAACCTAGAAAGTATAAAAGAAGACTATTTAAAAAAGAAAATTTAAAAAGAGATAATATCATTGTTGATGATAATATATCTGAAGAAAATTATGATGATGATTCTTCTAATCTTGATGATGAAGATAACGAAAATGATGATATTAAGAAAAAACCAAATATGGTAAGAATATTTAATGTTGTTTTCATTATTATTACAATTCTTGTTATTATGATTGGAATAGATTACGTCTGTGTTTCAAATTTTAGTGCCGGTCCTTTTTTTGCAATACCAGTACATACTTATAAAGACGGTGGAAGTAAAGAATATCTTGGTCTAGGTTATAAAGTTATTAAATATAATCAAATTCAAGGAAGAAGAGATAAAGTAATAGGCCCATGGTCACTTAAATATAATACAACTCCAATAGATATAGAAAGTATTGATTTAGCAATTGAATTTAATACAGATGAAGAAAAATCATATAAAAAATATAATAAAAAATTCCTAAGAATAGAATCTACTCTAGAAGGAATTGATAAAGAAAATAATATAATAAATGTCGGTTATATAGATGAAGGGAAAAAATATTCTTTAAATATTATTTGTGATATAGCAGATAAAAATATTATTTCTAAATTAAAAGGGCAAGAAAAAATCACTGTTATTGGAACAGTTACTGGCTATGATTATGAGTCACCAAAACAAGTTGGAACACTATATTTAAGTAATTGTTTTGCTGAACAATAGAAGTTTTAAACTTCTTTTTTGTTTATAAGAAAATTTATTTGCTATAATA
>OMUM01000121.1 GCA_900314225.1 uncultured bacterium
AGGAGAAAAAATTATGGAAACAGAAACTGAAAAATTAGTTAAAAAATTCATTATAGGATTAATTGTTGTTATAATATTTGCTATTCCGACAGTAATATTTTTGATTAATAAATTTATTTATAATGATTCATCTATTATAAAAAAAGTAAATAATAAAGAAACATTTATGATATTAGTAAAAGATTATTCATGTAATAATTGTAAAGAAATAAAAAATATTATTGAAGATAATAATTATGATTGTGTAGAATTAAATTCTTATGAAGAAAATAAATATAAGAATGTATTAAATAAAATAGATCTGTCTCTAAGTGATATTAAAACACCTTCTGTAATATATGTTGATAAAGGAAAAGTATATTCTTTTTTAGTAGATGTAAAGATAAGTGAATTAAGGACTTATTTAAAAAATATAAATAATTTGGGAAGTGAGTAGTGTGAAAAGAAAAGTTGCTTTAGTAACTGGTAGTAATAGAGGAATAGGGGCTAGTTGTATTAAGAGTTTTGCTAGAGCTCATGTGAATGTTGTTATTAATTATTGTCATCATGAGGATGAAGCTATGGCTTTAGAGGAGTATATTAAGAATAATTATGATGTCGAAGTATTAGCAATTAAATGTGATATTTCTAAGGAAGATGAAGTTGAAAACATGATTAATGAAATTGTTGATACTTTTGGTGGAATAGATATTTTAGTAAATAATGCTAGTGTTGCTAGAGATAGTTTATTAATGGACAAGAATATTAAAGAGTTTAAGAGGGTATTAGATGTTAATTTAATTGGCACATATTTAGTTAGTAAATATGTAGCACGTGTTATGTTAGAACAAAAATATGGTAAAATAATAAATATTTCATCTACTAATGCAATTGATACTTATTATCCTGAAAGTTGTGATTATGATGCTTCTAAGGCGGGAATTATTTCCTTAACACATAATTTTGCTAGAAGTTTAGCTCCATATGTTACAGTAAATTGTATTTGTCCTGGATGGGTAAAAACTCCAATGAATAAGGATTTAAGTATTGAACAAATTGAAGAAGAAAAAAGAAAAATACTTTTAGGTAGATTTGCTGATGTTGAAGATATTAGCAATGTTATAATGTTTTTAGCTAGTTCTAAAGCTAACTATATAAATGATGCTATTATAAGAGTAGATGGTGGAAAATATAATAATTAGAAAGAAGTGATAAGATGTATAATGATTTAGGAATAAGTGCAGAAACAGTAAAATTAGTAGAAGATGCAGAAAATGATTGTAAAGAGGAATTTGAACAAATAGATGAAGCTTGTAATTATAATAGTTTAAAAGTATTAAGAGCTTTTCATAAAAATCAAGTTACTGAGTCTTGTTTTAATTCTACAACTGGATATGGTTATGGTGATTATGGACGGGATGTGATAGAAAGAGTATTTAGAGATGTTTTAGGTGCTGAAGATGCGTTAGTTAGAACTCAGTTTATTTCTGGTTCACATGCTTTAAATGTCTGCTTTTTTGCTTTGCTTCGTCCAGGAGATACATTGTTAAGTATTAGTGGGAAGCCATATGATACATTAGATGAAGTCATTGGTATTAAAGAAAATAAGAGTTCTTTGAAAAGTTTTGGTGTAAAGTATAAGCAAATTGATCTTATTGATAATGATTTTGATTATGATAAAATATCTGAGTTTTTAAAGAATAATAAAGTAAAAGTAGTAGAAATACAGAGAAGTAAGGGATATTCTACTAGGAAAAGTATTGATCTTGCAAAAGTGGGAAAAGTTATTAAATTAATAAAGAAGATAGATGAAAATATTATTGTAATGGTAGATAATTGTTACTGTGAGTTTGTTAGTGAAAGTGAACCAACTGCTGTTGGGGCTGATGTTATGGTTGGTTCTTTAATAAAAAATTTAGGTGGTGGAATTGCTCCTAATGGAGCATATATTGCTGGACGTTACGATTTAGTACAATTAGCAGGTGAGAGATTAACTCTTCCAGGAGAAGGAAGGGATGTAGGTCCTACTCTTGGAATAAATAAACAAATATTACAAGGATTATATTTTGCTCCAAGTGTTGTAGCTTCGGCTTTAAAAACAGCTATTTTAACAAGCAGAGTAATGGAAAGAATGGGTTATGAGGTAGAACCAAAATATAATGAAGAGAGATCTGATATCGTTCAAAATATAGTGTTTAGAGATAGAGATAAATTAATTGAATTTACAAAAGGAATTCAAGAAGGTTCTGCAATAGATTCTAATGCTGTTATTGAGCCAGTTAATGAACCAGGTTATACTGATAAAATAGTTATGGCAAGTGGATCATTTACACAAGGCTCATCAATTGAACTATCTTGTGATGGCCCAATTAGAGAACCATATATTGCTTATATGCAAGGTGGTTTAACTTATCCATATGGTAAATTAGGTTTAATGAAAGCTGTTGAAAAGATAAAGAATAAATAAACAAATAAATGAATTTTGTTGATTTTTTAGATTACATTTTCTATAATTAATTGTGATAGTTAAGAAAGTAGAGGTAGAGGTATGTACAATGTAGAAGTAATGAGTGGTTTAATTGCTATGATTTTAGGCTTTTTTGCGGTTTTTGGTATAATTATTTTTGCAATCAGTGTATTAATAATAATTGCAAAATGGAAAATGTTTACTAAAGCAAAAGAAGATGGATGGAAATCAATAATTCCTTTTTATAGTGAATGGACGATGTGTAAAATTGCTGGTTTAAGTCCTTATTGGATACTAGAAATGTTTGCTGTTTCATTTATATCTGGATTTATTGATGGAATTGCTGGCGATAATTCTATAATAAGTAGTTTATTTTCTCTAGTATCAGCAGCTAATAGTATTTATTTTATAATAATACTTGGAATAAGTATTGCTAAAAGTTATGGAAAAAGTAGTGATTTTTCTATTTTATTAATACTATTACCAGTAATTGGATATCCAATGCTTGGTTTTGGTAAATCAGAATATGTTGGTCAAAATCCATGTAATGATCCAGTAATGAAATTTATTCTTGATACCTTATGTGTAAAAGATAATGGAATAGGAAGAAATACGACAGTAACTCCAAATAGTTCAGTACAATCTACTATGACTGTTCCAAATCAAACTTCTAAAGAAAATCAAGTAGTTAATAATGATACAGTAGTAAATAATAATATTCAAACAAATTCAACTATTCAAACCAATCAATTACAAAATAAATTTTGCCCAAATTGTGGTAATCAATTAAATGATGGTGATATTTATTGTCAAAAATGTGGTATTAAAGTAAATTAGAATTTTGCATATTCTAATTTTTTTTTCATAATATTAAGTGATTGGAGGAGTTTAATGATTAACAAAAATAATTTATGGTTCTTAACACTCTTTAGCTTAATATTAGTTCTTGGTGTATATTATGTTACTTTACCAAATGATATATTGAATGGAGTAAAGATAAAAAATAATACTAAGACTGAGGAAAAAGTGTCTACAGAAAATTCGCTATCAGCTTTAAGAGTTAGTTTGGAGGAGACAAGAAAAGATACAACAAAAAAACTTGAAAAAGAATTAACAAATACTGATATATCTAATACTGAAAAGAATAATATTTATGAACAATTAAAATATTTAAATGAGGTTCAGGGTAGAGAAGAAAAAATAGAAAAACAATTAAAAGAAGAATTAAAGATAGATTGTTTTACAAAAATAAATAATAGTGATGTAGAAGTTGTTTGTATTTCTAAAGAACAAAATAAACATTTAGCTAATACTATTATGAGAACTATTCAGAATGGGAATACTAATAAACTAAATATAACTATTAAATTTCAGTCTAAATAGATACCCACACCTAATAATATTATCTTCATAGAATATTTTAGGTGATTTTATGAATAGAATATTGACTCCTAGAGAAAAAGAAATATTTGATTTATTAATAAATAATTTATCAACTAAAGATATTGCTAGTAAATTAAATATAAGTGAAAAAACAGTTAGAAATCATA
Organism: uncultured bacterium; assembly: GCA_900314225.1. Taxonomy (GTDB): domain Bacteria; phylum Bacillota_I; class Bacilli_A; order RF39; family UBA660; genus UBA3789. The sequence goes on from OMUM01000121.1 coordinate 3,997, forward strand.
TTTCTAATGTAATGCAAAAACTAGGAGTGAAAGGTAGAGCAACAGCAGTAGTTGAACTCTTAAAACTTAAAGAAATATCAATTTAGCGTACTTTTTTAGTACGTTTTTTCATATATTTTATCAGGTGATATAATGCAAAACAAGATATTAAAGAAATTATTTAATACAACTGTAACAATGTTTATAATATTAACTATTTTAACAATTAATAAAACTAGTAATACTAATACTTTAAGAACAAATTTAGAAATAGAAAATATAACTAATATTTCTACAGATAATATTTATTTATTAAATGATGATAATTTATTAGTTAAAACTAATATATTTTTAGATAAAAATAAAAAGATTGAAAATATAATTAAATATTTAACTATATCTAATAATAAAACTCCTAGTGGATTAAAAGCATATTTACCAAAGAATATTAAGCTTATAAATTATTTTATTGGGAATAACACTTTGACTGTTAATTTATCAAAAGAATTTATGAATACTAATAACTTAGATTTACAAGTAACTGGTTTAGTTTATTCTCTTTTAGAGTTAAATGATATTGATAATATAAAAATACAAGTGGAAGGTAAACAATTAGATAATTATAATAAATTATTAAATAGAAATCTTGGAATAAATAATAAATATTTATTTAATAATAGATATGATATAAGTAAAGTTACAGTATATTATATAGACAAAATAGGTAATAAGGAGTATTATGTTCCTGTTACTAAGTATGTCAATGATACTAGAAATAAAGTTGAAATAATAGTTGATGAATTGAAACTAAGTGATAATAATCTTATTAGTTATTTAAATGATAATGTTAAATTACTTAATTATAGAGAAGAAGCTAATGTTTTATTTTTAAATTTTAATAATTATTTACTTGATCAGAATAAAAAAATTTATAATGAAATATTAAATACAATAGCATATTCTATATTTGATAATTATGATGTAAATGTTGTATGTTTTGAAATTAATTCTAAAAGAGTTGATTTAATAACTAAAGATAAATAAATATGTTAAAATTGATATGAGGAGTTTAGTGCTATGAAACTAGTTGAAGTACAGGATTATGATTTACTTTTAAGATTTGAATTTTTGAGACAGGAAGCATTTAATATTAAAAATTTAAAGCCTGAAGAGTCTTTTTATTATAATAGAATTAAAAATAAACAAAGTATTGCATATGCTTTATTTTATAATGATGATTTAATAGGTGGAATTGTTTTATCTTGTGGAGCAATAAGAAATGCTCTAATTATTGAATGTATTTTTATTAAAAATAGTTATCAAAGACAGGGATTAGGCACAAAATTATTAGAGTATATTGTTAAGAACAAGAAAAAAGAATTAGAGAAATATTTTAATAGTACTTTTACTAGATGTTATGCTGAGCCTTCGAAGGGAAAAGATGATTTTTATAGAAAGTCTGGTTATAAAGAAAGTTCTATTGGTTATATGAGAAAGAAAATATAGTTTTTTATAGTATTTGATATATAAATTTTATTAAATAATTTTTTATTATGCTTTGGTATTTGTAAAAAGTTCTTGAAAAAGCTAATATTTTATTGTATAATCTTATTTGTCAGTTGGAAATATGTCTTAGTAGCTCAGCTGGATAGAGCAATCGCCTTCTAAGCGATCGGTCAGGCGTTCGAGTCGCCTCTAGGACACCATTTGATATTAAATCGTTGAATTATCAGCGATTTTTTTTGACATTATTTATAAGATAAATTTATTAAATTATTCAATCATTTTTAATTTTTGTGTTTAAATAATATTATAGGAGGATTATAGATTAAAGAATAAAGTTTGTATAATTATCGGAGCAAATTCTGGTTTTGGAGAAGTAATGACAAATTTATTTGCTGATGAAGGTGGATTAATAATTGCAGTAGATTTTAAGCCAAAAGTTATGGAGAAATATAAAAATAAATCTAATATTACGCCGGTTATATGTGATGTAACTAAAGAAAAACAAGTTGATAT
>OMUM01000154.1 GCA_900314225.1 uncultured bacterium
AGGATGGAAATAGTCCTTATTTTTACTAAAAGTATATAAATCGTAAAAAAAATCAAAACAAAAGAACCGCAAGGGGTGCGGGGGAAGGCGATTCTTTTATTACTGGTAGAAGAAGAAACTTTATTTTTAATTTTATTTGTATTATTCATTTAAGGGTATAACTTGATTTATCAAAAACGTACGATTTGTTGACTAAAATCAAAAAAAATATATAATTATAATAGGAGGATGTATATCATGAATAATACTATTTTTAAAAATTTATTTTTTTTCCTCATTATAATAATAGTAGCAATAACAACTAATGTAAATGCAGAATCTAAATATCTATATGATGTATTAAAAAACGAAGCAGAATCAAATGGATTAGCAAGAGAATATACAGGAGAACATCATGATTCTTTTACAGAAGAACCATCTAAAAAGATATATCATTGGTATGCAGAAAACGATAACGAAGGAAATCAAGTGTTGAATAAAAATAATGTTATTTTTGGTAATTTTTGTTGGCAAATGATTAGAACAACAGATACTGGAGGAGTAAAGTTGATTTATAATGGAGAAGTAGTTAACAATAAATGTATTTCTCAAAATGATAGAACAATTGGAGCCAATGTATACAATAGTAGTAATTCAAAATCATTATCAGCAGTTGGATATATGTATAATAGAAACTATTCTTATTATTCAACAGAAAATGTTTCAAATTATCTATACTCTAATACTGTTTCTTATAGAAACGGTAAATACTATTTAGATGAAAATGCGAAGGCTTTAACTACAGAATATATTATTCCAGATCATCATTATACGTGTTGGAATACAACAGGAGAATGTACAACTGTTTCATATGTTTATGCAGTATGGAAATATAGAAAGTTTTTCTATATTAAGTTATCTAATGGAGAAACTATATTTACAGCTTTAGAAAATATGTTATACAGTAATGATGTTAATAAATATGATTCTTCAGTTAAATCTAAAATTGATACATGGTATCAAAATAATTTAACTAATTATGGTGATTATCTTGAAGACACTATTTTTTGTAATAATAGAAAGGCTACTGATTTAGGATTTTGGGGTGAAACCTCAAGTGGATATAATAATGGATTAGTTTTTTATGAAGAAAAGGATAATAAATTAAAGTGTTATTACGATACAGATAAATTTAGTATCAGTAACCCAAAAGCAAAATTAAAATATCCTATAGCTTTACCAACTAAGGGCGAGCTAGATTTGTTAAATAATAAAATAATAAGAGAAGCCACAAATTATACATCATATTGGACAATGTCACCATATGGAACCGGTAATGAAGGTGGATTGGTAACATACAATCAATACGGTTCATTTAATAGTATGTTTACTATGTATAGTGAACATGTAAAACCATCAGTTTCTCTGAAACCATATACTAAATATTATAGAAATGGTGATGGATCATCAGAAAATCCATATATAGTTAAATACAAAGAAAGTTATTATAAAATAAAAGTAGAAAATGATAGTTTATTAGGTACTATAAAAATATCAGAAGATGATTTATCATCTGTGTTAGAAGAAAAAGAAATAAATGTTGTAGTTAAACCATCATATGGTTATTATTTGAAAAAGATAGTTATTAAGGATTCAAATAATAATATTATTGAATACATTAAAACAGGTAATGAAAATGAATATTCATTTATAATGCCAGATTCTGATATAATCATTACACCAATATATGAAAAAGTAAAAAGTAGTGTTAATGTAGAAATAGTAAATGAAACAAAAGATTTAAATGTAGAAATAGAAGATTTAACTCAAGTTGAATATGAGAAAGAGGTAAAATTTAATGTTACTCCTATTAAAGGTTATAAAGTGAGTAGTATTAGAGTTGTGGATGGAGAAGATAATGAAATAGAGTATTCTGAAACCGAGAATAAGAATGAATATGTATTTATCATGCCTGCTTCTAATGTAACCATTATTCCTAGTTATGAGAAAGTAAGTAGTAGTGTAAGTGCTTCAGATAATAAGAATACGAAAGAATTAAAAATAGAAGTAGGGGACGCCACTGCAGTTATTTATGAAGACAAAGTTAAGTTTACAGTTACTCCAGAAGATGGATATGAAGTAGAGAGTATTGAAATAAAAGATAAAGAAGGAAATAAGATAGAATATAGAAAAACAGATAAAGATAATGAATATGAATTTACTATGCCAGATACTGACGTAGTAATTACACCAGTATATAGAAAAAAAGAGCTAACTAACAATATTACAAATCCAAAAACAGGTAATAAAACAATTATACTAATAACTATACTATTTTTAATTGTATCCACAACATATATTATTGTTAGAAAAAAGAAAGAGTTTAGTTAAATCAAAACTCTTTTTTGGTTAATTAAATAATAGAGAAAAACAATATAAAAAATATTCAAATATTAAAAAATACATTAAGAAATTGAATTTTTCCCGCGCCAATAAAAAAACTCCCACGAATGGTTTTGGAGATGATGTCAATACTTTAATAGACCTTTCTTCACCTTTTTTGGGGCTGGAGCGCGAGAGCCCCAAAAATTCGCGGGCTTCGCCTGTAAGTTGTAGGATGTAAATAGTCCTTATTTTTACAAAAAGTATATAAATCGTAAAAAAAATCAAAACAAAAGAATCGCAAGGGGTGTGGGGGCAAGCGATTCCTTTATTACTGGTAGAAGAGAAAACCAAGAAAAAGCACTTATATGATACATAAATGCCATATCATAAAACTATAATGAAATAAAACAATATTGTAATTAGATTATCAAATTATTTATCAAACAATGATGTTTGCACAAATATGTAATAACTTGAAATATGTATAAAAGTACAACTAAACCAAGTCACTAAAAGGATTATCATCTATTAAATCTTCACTGACATCTAAATTATCATTTTTATCAACCTTTTTGAAAGGATTATTGTTCTGTATATCAACAATTATTTCTTCAATATAACTTTTAAAATCATTATCTATAGTTAATAAGTTTTTTGTATTTTCCGGAGTTAGTACTGTAGAAATATAATGTGCTATAACTTCTTTTGCACTACCTAATCTATTTTCTTGTTTAATTTTATCAATTTCAACTTTATTGTAATAATCTTCCAGAACTCCATAATGAAGAATATATATATTTTGTTGTTTTAAATAATTAAATACTTCTTCAAGTTCTATTTGCTGCTTTTGAGTATATTGTTTAAATGGTTTTAATCCACCACTCTGACCTTTTATTGTATTTAATTTTTGCAATAATTCAGAAGTTAAATATTCATTGATTTCTTCTTTTAAATTATCATAATCTCCAATAATATAAACTGTCTTTCCTAATTTTTCTAACATTCTTTTATATACCCCAAAATATGATTTGCCACCAACTTTTATTATTGAGCAATTATTATAATCTAGAAAAAGGTTATCTTTAAAGAATTCAATTAATTTTTTTACAATAAACTTTTCTCCACCTTCTACAAGAATTACACTATTAGCAAAATACATTTCTGCATTATCAGTTTTCGTAATAATGTTAATTTTTTGAAAATCTCTTTCAGTGAAATCAGTATCTATTATTTTATACTTAACACTTTTATTGTCTTCTTTATTTATAAATGTTAATTGCTTAATATCAAAATTAGATAAAAATTGTTCAGAATGTGTTGTTACTATTGTTTGATTACAGTTTTCTAATAGGAACTGATCTATTTTTTTTGATAGAACACTTCTTGCTTGAGGATGCAAAAAAACTTCAGGTTCTTCAACAATTAAACAGGAAGAAAATTTATGATATTTTTTGCAATATAATTTAAATAATTCAATTATAATTAAACTTTTTATTCCTGAACCTTTATCGTCTAATAAGCTGTAATAACCATCATCTAGAAGTATTTTTATACCTTTATAATAATCAGTTTTAGTATCTTGTATTAACTTAAATTCCAATTTGTTATATGGAATTGCATCTTTTACAGATTCTCCTAATTCAGATGTTAATCCATTAAAAATAGAATTTGTAACAAGTGAAAGATTGCTATTATTTTCATTTAATTTTTCTTTATCTTCAGAAGACATTTCTTGCCATACACTTTTGATTAGTTTTCCATACCACGAATAGTTATTAACAGCTAATTCATTTCTAATATTTCTTTCTGATGGAATAATTGCAGATGTAATAAATGAAGCAAGCAATTCTTGAGTAAAATACTTAAATTTATATAAATATCCATCACCTAAAAACATAGATAAAGTATAAATAGTGTCTTCGTTTTTTTTGCTATAAAGTGTAATATACATGTTTTTAGCACCTTTTATTATATCGGCCATTTCTTTCCCATTTTTCCATATAGTCTCCAAAGCTATTCCTTGTTCATCAATTTCGTCAGGACTTAATACCAAATAATCCAAACTAGAATTCAATTTAAGTAGTCCCAATTTTTTTCCATAATTTTCTAAATAAGTGAAATCAAATTCTTGACATTCAGATAGTTGTAGTGTAATAGAAAATGAATTAGAATCTTGAAAATAATAGTTATCTTCAAATCTCTTAGAAGGATATCTTTCTCCAATCACTAAATTTATAGCAGATATTATATTGCTTTTGCCACTATTATTTTGACCTACAATAATATTCTTTCCTTTAACAAATTCAAGCGCCATATTTTCTATGCTTTTGTAATTATTAATTCTTATTTTTGTGATTATCATTTATATTACCCTCCAAACAAAAAAGTATCATTCTAATGAATGATACAAAATCTACTATTACTATATCATAGAAATGTATTATTATCAATTTACCAGTTTTCAAAATATCAAATTTAACGAAAAATTGTTTAGGAAAAAAGTATTTTTTTTAAATCATCTATGTTATACTTACAATAGCTGTTTAAAACTATAACTATGATTATAGTTTTTTTTGTTTTATAGGAGAGATAGAATATATGAATTATAAGTATAATTTAATAGACCTAAATGTTATTATGAATAAAGATATTACTGAAATAAAAGACTATTTTAGATTTAATGGGATAAATAAGTTTGATAAAAACGATATAGAAACATTGCTTGTATTATCAAGAAAGATTAATAATAAACAAGGCTTCAATGTTTCTTATAATATAGAAAGATTAGATAAAGAGTTTGATTTAATAAAATATGGTAACGACATATTAGTTAATATAGAGTTAAAACTAACAAATAGAGACATTGAACAATGCGAAAACAACTATAAAATATTAAAAAAATATTATAGTAAAGAGAAAATATATGTTTTTTGTTATGAAGAAAAGAAAGATGTTTTATTAAAATATAATGATGGAGCAAAAATGTTTGATGATTCTTCATTTGAAGAGTTAAATAGTATAATAGATAAAATAATAAACCCAAGAATTATTAATATAAATTTAAATATATCATCGGTTTATATTAATCCCGATTTTTACTTAAATAATAATTATGATCTATCCAATGGCCAACAAACCACGAAAAATAAAACAATAAACTCATCAGAAAAAACAATACTTATTTCTGGAAGAGCAGGAACAGGTAAAACTCTGTTAGCATTAGATCTATATAGTTACTATATAGATAATAATAAGAAGGTTATTTATTTAACGCCCTTTAAAGTGAATAATCTAGTAAGCTCTGAACTAAAACAAAGAGTTAAAATGAGAACAGTAAAAAGCTTTTTAGATTCTATAAGAAAAGAAAATTATGATATCGCAATAATTGATGAAGCACAGAGATTAAAAGAAGAAGATATCAGAAAATTACAAATTAGGATAAATGAAAAAATAATAATGCTCGGTGATATAAATCAAACTGTTGACTATGAACAAGGATTTAAAAAATTATATGAAAGCAATATTGAAGGAAAATTCAATATCTATCAGGTCATAAGAACAGATGATACTTTTGATTATTTTGCCAGAAAGGTTCTAAAAAAGCCAACTAATGTAATAAAGAATAAAAAGATAGATTTAAATAAAATAAAAATCTATATGAAAGATGATATAAACATACCAAATCTATCTGAATATACATATATTGAACCTGCTCAATCAAGATATTTTGTCAGTTGTTTTGACAAGTGTGAGAAACACTCATGCAAGATGATCTATGATATTTGCAATGTATCAAAAACAACATATGACGTAATTAGTCAAGAATATAACAAAGTAGTAATACATTTTTGTGATAGATATTATATAAACTCAGAAGAAAAAATATCATGTAGTCCAGGAGTATGTTATGGATACTTAGAAAATCAACTATATACTATAATGACAAGAGCAGTAGAAGAATTGATAATAATTGTTGAAGATATTACTATTTACAATTATTTAAATAGAATTAAAGAAAATATAATGTGATTATAGGAATTAGAAAAAAAGCATGTTAAAATAATTAATGAAAAGGAGTTTTATTATGAATCTTATTAGTAAAGAAAGAATTAGTTTATTAAACAATCCAAATATTAATGAAGATATGATACAAAGTTTCATTTTCGAGAATCCAAGTGTTTTAGGTTTAGGAGATATATCTCCATTGAGAAGAGAAAAAATCCAACCATCAAAAGGAAGAATAGACTTACTACTTGGAGATGAATCAACTAGATACGAAGTGGAAGTACAATTAGGAGCAACTGATCCAAGCCATATTATCAGAACAATAGAATACTGGGATAGTGAAAAAAGGAGATATCCTCAATATGATCATTGTGCTGTAATTGTTGCTGAAGATATAACTTCTAGATTTATGAATGTAATTTCATTATTTAACGGAGCAATACCCCTAGTTGCTATTTCAGTTTCTGCATTTAAAGAAAGTGATGGAAGAGTATCTTTAGTATTCACTAAAGTATTAGATAGAGTTACTTATGGGGATGATGAAGAAAATCAATTTGAAGTAACTGATAGAAGATATTGGGAATCAAAATCAACTTCTAAAATGCTAAAGTATGTTGATGAAATATATAATGATTTTAGCGTTTTAGTTCCTGGATATGAATTAAAGTATAATAAATTCTACATTGGATTGAATAAGGATGGCATTTCAAAGAATATATTTTCTTTCAGACCTAAAAAACAATATTTATATGTTGGTTTCAAAGGTATGGAACAACAAGAAATAATTGAAAAGTTTGAAAATGCTGGATTTGAAATCACATATGATTCAAGATGGAGAGAATATCATGTAAGAGTTAATGATATAACTGACTACAAAAACAATAAGGATTTGTTTAATAAATTATTAGAGAGTTCAAAAGAGTATTTAAAATTTGAAGAAGAATAATGGAGATTTAAAAACTAAATCTCTTTTTTTACCCTTACATCTAACGAAATTTATAAATTTATGTTAAAATAATATATGTAAATTTGCTTTGGAGGTAATATGTATGAGTAGTATAGAGGAAAGAATCGAAGATCAAGCAAAAAAACAATTAAGTAATGGAAATGTTAAATATTATGCCAAAACAGAAAGTATTAATCCAGAAATAGACAGTGCATTAGCTTCCGCACCTTCAAAAAGTGGAGGAAAAGGAAAAAACTATCCTGATATTAAAGTCTTTGTAACTTTAGAAAATATGCGTAACATTCCGGTTATGATTGAAGTAAAAGGCAAAAAAGGAGATTTAATTAAAAAGAATTCTGATGGAAATATTGATAACACTACTAAAGATGGAAAACCAAATTATAATAACATCATGAAATACGCTGTAAATGGTGCTGTCCATTATGCTAATGCAGTATTAAAAAACACAAAAACTTATAAAGAATGCATTGCAATTGGTATAAATGGTTATGAAGAGAATAATGAACTAAAAACTGAAATGAAAGTTTATTACATTTCTCAAAACAATTTGCTAGTCCCTAAGGAAGTTAGTAATTTCTCTGATTTATCTTTCTTGTTTCCGAATCATGTATATGAATTTGTTTCTTTAATTGATACTCTTGATTTAACTGCAGAAGAAATAGAAAAGAAGCAAAAAGAATATGAAAATGAAATTGAAATCAAATTAAAGAAATTAAATCAAACCATGCAAGATGATTTAAAAATATCTGTTGGTTCAAGGGTTGAATTAATAACAGGTATGATTATGGCTGGACTTGGCGTGGAAAATCAGGTTGCTCCACTAGATGTCTCTGATTTAAAAGGAGAATCATCTAATTCTTCAAATGATGGTATTGTAAGTAATCATTAATAAAATCAAATCGTTTTTAGAAAGCAAAAACTTACCAAATGAAAAAAAAGATATGATTATTGATTCTCTTAAACAAGTTTTCTTATATGCTGATTTATGGAAACCAATTAATGGAGAAAGTAAATTAAAAACAGTTTATACAACCGTTGAAAAAGAAATAATGCCTATTTTTACTTCTGGTAAACATTTAGATTTTACTGGTAAACTTTTTAATGTTTTAAATGAGTGGGTTGATGTTCCAGATGGAGATAAAAATGATGTTGTTTTAACTCCTAGATATGTAACAGATCTAATGACTAAATTGTGCCAAGTAGATATGAATAGTTATGTTTGGGATTATGCTGCCGGTTCGGGGGGATTCTTAATTTCAGCAATGAAAGAAATGATAAACGACGCAAATAGAAGAATTGATAGTCCACAAGAAAGAAATAGAAAAATTAACAAGATCAAACATGAACAATTATTAGGTATCGAAAAATTACCAGATATTTATCTATTAGCGGTTTTAAACATGATTCTTATGGGAGATGGCTCATCAAACATAATTCATGCTAACAGTTTAACTGAATTCAATGGTAATTATGAACAAGGTGCTTTAAAAGGCCAAGAATTCCCTGCCAACGTATTTTTATTAAATCCGCCATATTCTGCTTCTGGAAAAGGATTTATATTTGTAGAAAAAGCTTTGAAGAAAATGAAAGGTGGAAAAGCAGCTGTTCTTATTCAAGAAAATGCTGGAAGCGGTAATGGATTACCTTATACTGAAAATATTCTTAAAAATAATACTCTACTTGCTAGTATCCATATGTCTAACATATTTCTAGGAAAATCATCTGTTCAAACTGCAATTTATTTATTTGAAGTTGGAAAACCACATAATGAGAGAAATATAGTTAAATTTATAGATTTTTCTAACGATGGTTATTCAAGGTTACATAGAAAAAAATCAGGAATGGATGTTAATTTAAGAAATACGGATCATGCTGTAGAAAGATATCAAGAAATAGTTAATTTGGTTTTATATGGAAAACCACATTTAAATTACTTTACTGAAGAAGAGTTTGTTGAAGATACTATTTCTTTAAATGGAAAAGATTGGACTTTTTCTCAACATAAAAAAGTTGATACCACACCTTCAGAAGATGATTTTAGAAATACTGTAAAAGAGTATTTATCTTGGAAAGTATCTGAAGTCTTAAAAAATGGTGATAAAAATGATTAGATATAAAGAGTTTGAAGCTTCTTCTTTATTTATTGTTAGAGGTAATCCACAGTTAAATAAAGATAGTTTTATATTTAATGAAAAAGGCGAATACCCTTATTTTACAAGAACAGTTTTGAATAATGGTATATTAGGTTATGTAGATTATTTAGATGAGGATCATAAAATCAAAGGTAATAGTATTGCTGTTGGTATGTTAGGAATGCAATTTTTCTATATGCCACACGATTTTTATGCTGGACAGTTCACTAAAACAGTTTTTCCAAAATTTAAAAGATTTAATTATAAAATTGGTTTGTATTTTTCTACATTGTTTAATAAAAATTCGAAAAAACTATTGAGCGTGTTAGTTAGAGACTTTGAAAAAGAATTTTATAAAATCAAACTAAATTTGCCCGTAAATAGTAATGATGAAATTGATTTTGATTATATTGAGGATTTTATTAGTAAATTAGAATTGGAAAGGATGAATCAATTAAGTTTCTATTTGAAAACTAATAATTTAGATAGTAATCCGTCAATTGCAAATAAACCAATAGAAAAAGTTGAGTTTAAGGAATTTTTACTTGGTGGAGAAGAAGGAATTTTCGAAATTAAAAGTCCACCTAAGAGATTTAATGCAAATGCCGTTAAATTATTAAAAGAAAAGGAAGAAGGAGCATTCAGATATATTGTTAGAACCTCACAAAATAATGGACAACGAGGTTATATAAAAGAAGATACAAAATACTTATCTCCTGGAAATTCAATAGCTTTTGGGCAGGATACTGCAACAGTTTTCTATCAAAGCGAACCATATTTTACAGGTGATAAAATTAAAATTATGACCCTTAAGCATCATGATTTGGATGAAAAAATAGCATTATATTTATTAACCGTCATTAGAAAGACGTTTGTAACTTTCTCTTGGGGACAAACATCTTTTAATGAAAAGGTTTTAAAATCAATGACTATTAATTTGCCTGTTGATAATGACGGTAATATTAATTATCAATATATGAAAGATTTCATTGATTTTCAGCAAAAAAATGTTGCTATTGATGTAATTAAATGGAAAAATTCCTTTAAAGAAAAAAATATGGTTTGATTGATGAAAAAAAGACGATATGAGTTATAGCTCAAAATCGTTTTTTCTTTAGTAACTATAAAACAAAATAGGTACATGATGTTAGTTATATAATTATATAAATAAAAGAACCGCCTTCCCCCACACCTATTGAGATTCTGACTTTTGATTTTTTTTACTATTTATCAATACTTTTTAAAAAGAAGGACTATAGAAATCCTACCACTTTCGGGCGAAGCCCGCGAATTTTTG
>OMUM01000008.1 GCA_900314225.1 uncultured bacterium
TTATAGTATTTTTCTCCATCAATGATTAAATCAACATCTTTATCATCGATTCTAACTGTATCGGAATTGTCCATTTATATCTCCTCTCATAAGATAAAATGTATTTCACGCGAATTTTATCTACATATCAATTATATCATAAATTTATACTATTTTTTCAGCAATTTAAATCATCGTAAGATTACTATTTTCTGAGCAGAAAGATTATCTTGATAATTCTTTATTATTTATAGAACAACACAAAAAAAGACTAGTTTTTCTAGTCTCTTCAATATAAATATCAATTTTGATTAATCTAATTTTGCAATGGCATCTTTAATTTTTTGAGTTAATTCTTCTTGCTTTGATGCACCCATTTCATCAGATACTCTTATTACAACAGTACCAACAACAGTATGTTTTCCATTTGATAAAATGCTTCCATCAAAACTCGCTAAATAAGTATCTCTTTTTTTAGCATCCTCTTCAGTGGAATAAACTTCGATAGAACCACCACATTCTGTTCCTTTTTCAATAACATCATTAGTATCAAATTCGCTTTGGTTAACAAGACTACTTTCAAAATATACAGTCGATGTATATCCTCCAGCTTTGTTTAACTTACCATTTGGATCATTATCTTCAGTAACTGCAGCAAAGTTTGTTACTGTTTCAACTGAAGCTATTCTCTTTTTAATATAATCTTCACTAGGATTATTAAATTTTTCCATTTGTTTGATGCTGATATCATATTTTTTTGCCATTTCATTTACGGAATTAATTTCTTTACTTAAATCTGGATTTTTATCCATTTTTTTATTTACTTTTTTTATTTCACTAGTTAAAAATGGCTTTTTTTCAATAATAATCATCTTTTGTTGTGCTGTTTTCTTAATTTTTTTTGCTTCGCTTGGTATATTTTCATCATATGTCTTTTTAGATGAATTAATATACTTATCAAGGTTTCCAATACTATCTTCTAATTTTTTGTTTTCTTTTTTTATTTTTGATGTTATTGTTTTATACTCATTTGAAGCTTCTAACCACGGCTTAACTATAAATATTGTCAATAATGCTAATATAATAACCACGATTATTGAAATAATTATTACTTTTTTCTTCACACTCATCTTCCTTTCTTTATTATAAATATATCATATATTTAACAAAATTCAATCTTTATTTATTATTTTATAATGCATTATTATAATCAATTTATTACAACTTCATATGGACTATCCTTGCTTCCATCACCAGAATCAATAAATATATTGTGTTTTAATGTTAAAATAGGTCTAATTCTTTCTGATACTGTAGATATTGATTCACAACCATTACTATTCATATCACTACAATCATAAATTTCGGTTTTAGAAATATTATATATATCAGTAGTATTTTCATTTACTTCTCTTAAATATAGTTTTATATATGGAAACAATGAATTATATTCTGCATCTCTAGATGATATTAAATATCTAAAATATCCTGTATATTTATGCTCTGAAGTTGATTCGGGACTAGCTTGAATTGTTCCTACTGCTTTTTGAATCAATTCTAAATCATTAGAATAATTGTCATCAGTTGTTAATTCTATAATTGTTTCAATAGATTCATTTTTCTTGATTTCAGGCCATTTTTTAGACATAAGATTATTAAATGATTTTATCACCTCAACATTGTCCCTTTGATTAGAATAACCAACATTTCTAGCTTTTTCAACAAATTTACTATTTCCATATTCAAATGCTATTTCATTTAGTAATCCAACATAATTATTATACCCAATCAAGCCACTTATTATTATCTCATCTTTAGGTAAATATTCAGAAACAACATCTACAGTTAAATCTTTATTAATACTTATAACTCTCCACAATTTAAGATTGTTCGTGTTAATGCTTTGATTATTTTCGTAACCAGATTTTTCTTTTGCAATATTATATTGTGTAGTATTTGATTCTAATAAAACATAATCGCCAATTTTAACCTTGTTACTTAAGGCGTTTTCACGTGAATATTTATTACTACATCCTGATAAAACTATACTAATTATACATAATATAATTATTAATGATTTTTTATACATATATCCTCCTAATTAATTTAATATAATTTTATACAATTAAACAAATTCATTATATCATAAAAAAAGCAGAAATTTTCATCTGCACTTTTTATTTATTAACTATTATTTGCAACCTATCCAAAATTTTTCAACATAATCTTTTTCTATTGCAACGTCTAATTCATCAATCATTTTACCAGTTAAGTTGTTTTTATGTACTAATTCTTGTAATCTTAGATTTCGGCCTTTTAACTCTTTTATATCACTTTTACTAGGTATTCTATTACTTTTTGATGAATTACAAGATTTATGCACATATACTAAATTCCATAAATCATCAGAGTATAAATATGACCATGGTATTACATGATCAATACTCAATTCATTTTCATCAATAATTTCATCACAGATAAAACATTTTCTTTGAGGATTTTCCAAATCTAATACCTTTTTAAATTTGCTCAAATCTGTCCTTTTAATATCTTGTTCATCAATTATTTTAACTTTTTTATTTATTTTTGGAGAACTATTAAAAGTTTCTAAAATTAATCCCCATCTGTAATCTATTAAATCAAAAAGGTCTTCAAAATTTGCTTTAAGTAATAATAAATTAATAGCATTAATATCTATCGTTTTATCTATTTTATTAAATGTATATACATCATCATTATAATTATTATCAATAAAAGTAAATCTCCAAGCTACATCTTTACTTAAACCATTTGCAATCTTTTCTAAACACTCTTTATATTCAATGTTCAAGTTGTCTTCTATATATTTTTCTACTCTTTCAAATCTAATAGGTTTATTTGTTCCAATTGATTTATAGTATAAATCGATTAATTCTTTGGTATATTGTAATATTATGGGTTGCTTTTTAAGGTTGCTTCCTTGAATTAAGTCAAAGAAAATTGTTTGATTCCAATAATATTTTAAATATTTTTCTGCAATATCTAAAAGTGGTATTTTAATTAATCCTTCTTGTTTATCATTTCCTAATGATATTTCAACTAGTGATTTAGCCATAGCCATTTTATAAGTATTATCATAATTACATTCTCTAATTATTTTTTTAAACTTATATAAAAAGCTATTCTCCATCACTATATGTCCTTTTTAACAATATTTTTTTCTCAAATGCCCCACGTTTTTCTACTTTTGAAATCCTAATTTTTTCAAATTCATCATATGATACATTTTTGACAACTAAAATAGCCCTTAAAACCTCTTCTAAATCAGCTAGTTCCTCTACTTCTCCACTTTCAAGATATTCGTTAACTTCTTCTTTTATTTTTTTGTTTAAATATTCTAAGTATTGCTCATCACTCAAAACTTCTATATCACATTTTTTTCCTGAAGTTTCGATTACTTCTGGAATTTTATCTCTTACAAGTTTATCATATTCAATCATAATAACACCTCAAATCGATTATATCATAAATTAATACTAATATTTCAGTAATTTAAATCAGCATAATATTACTTAAAAAGAGGAGATTCTTTCATATCATAAAAGTTCGGAACACTACTATTTTACGATTTCTATAATCCCATCATTTCTCTTACAACTCTATCGGAAATTTTTATAGTTCCAACTAAAACTAACATATTAAATATCAATTCACCTATATATTTCCAAACTTGAGTAACTGCTGCTGCTTTTGCATCAACTACTGGTGGTGTACTAGCAAATAAACTAAAAATTATACATGAGAGGACAATAATTGCACCCTCTAAACAAACTGCTGAATAACTCTTTAAAAAGCTTCTTCCAACATTTTGTGTAGGTTCTCCTGCGAATGTACTTAATGGAATTGGAGCAATTGCTGTATATAAATATAGTTTAAAGAATCTTCCATAAACTGTCATTATCATAATAAAGGATAAAACTATAATAACAAGTCCTCCAATTAGTGTAACTGCCCATAATGGTATAGATTCAAAAAAACCACATGATTCAACAGCTTTTGCAATTGCTTTTGGTAATGTTGATTTTGCAGCACTATTTATACCTGCTGTTTTCATAATTGTAGATATAATACCTTGTGATATTTTAAATATTGAAAGCATTAAATCCATACCATATACAACAACTATTTTAGCTAGTGCAAATCTAATAAATAGTTTAAAAGCTTTTTCTGGTTTTTTTACTTCATCAAATGATGAACAAGTTTTTACAACTCCAACTAAAAAGAATAAGACTAAAAGAGCTAGTCCTATTCCCTGCATTGCACTATTAATATTAACTATTACTTTCCATATTGAACCACCTTTAAATGTTTCTGGTGGTTGTGTTACTAATTTCCATATTTCAGCAAGCTTATCATTCCTAAACTTGGCATACAATCTATTATTATATAATCATAATCTTTTTTAGATTTTCTATACACCTTTTCATAATTTGTTCTCTATTCATTGCATTTATTAATCGCATTTCCATAACAGAGAAATCTAAATTAGAGGGAATTAAATCAACATTTTCTTCATGATGTAATATCGCATTTTTACTATCTATTGGAATATCATTTATCTCCTGCTCCATCAAATCAGATATTGTATATTGTAATTCATCTTGATTATACCAACCCATGTAACTTGTTAAATCCCCTTGTGAATCTGCATCAATCAATAAAACCTTTTTACCCATTTTTGATAATGCTACTCCTAAACTAAATGTTGTAGTAGTTTTTCCTACTCCACCTTTTTGATTAGCAACTGCTAAAACTTTGCAATCATTCATCATATTTCCTCCTTTCTAATCTGCCATGCTATCTCTACATGACAAAGTAAACACACATAAAAAAAGAACTTCTTTAATAAAGTCCTTATTTTATCTACCTTGTTAATAGGTATCATTGGTGTCCTAGGGCGAAAAACATATCATTTAACCTCGTTCTAGGTCAACAGAATATGTTTCCCAGTACCTATCACTTTAAGTTATTTTATTATTTAATATCTATTTATCCCTTATATCTAATAATATTTTATATATTTTTTTTGCTTCTGGAAACAATTTATCATAATCAAATATTCCAGTAGTATTGCCATTTGATTTAGATGCAAAATCTTCAAATTCTTTTATTGCCTCATTAATATTTTCTTTATTAACTATATCATTAATAATATATCTAGAAGCATTTATATATTTTCTAAATAATAGACAGTATATACATTGAAAATATATATTTGTAGGTAATGTGGATTTCTTATATATATCTATAACCATATCCTCAGTTATTATTTTTGGATTTGATACTATAATCTTGTTTGCTCTGTAAATTCCTTTTTCTTCATCAACATTAATTACTTCAGCATCATCAGGAATTATTACATCGTAAATTGTATCTCCCCTAAATATATATCTTAAAATCTTATCTTCTGTAGAAAAATTAAATCCTCCCATTTTTTCAGGTTCAGTTTCTGTTGGATTCCATACATTAGCTGTAATTACTTCATCTAGCTTAAATTCTTCCCCACTAGCATTAGATTTTAATTCATCCATTACTCTAACATAATTACTCATAATCTGCTTCCTTTCTAATACCGCGATGGACTCGCAATGCCCTGTCCTGGGGTGAAGAACATATGCTCTAGGCCTGTACTAGGTCAACAGAACATGTTTCCTAGTTCCTATTTTTTTTCATTTTTGTTTTTACCACTTGATAATGCTAGTCCGATACATAGACCAATACTAAGTCCAATAGGCACCCATAAACCCATATTATTTGTAGAAGCACCAATTGATGTACCAATACTTATACCTATACACATTCCAATAGCTATCCAGTAACTATTGTTATCTTCTTTTTTATTATTTTCTTCTTTTATTTTTTTTTTTTCTTTTTTCATAAAATCTTCTTTACTTCCTTTCTAAAACTGCGATGGACTCGCAATGAGTTGATACCTATTTAAGAATAGATCATCTAACCATGTTTCATATTTAAAAACATGTTCCTATACATAAAACTGCCAAGGTTGATTGCTTATTAGGAATATATGTTTTTTTTTAATTTCTAGATATATTATATCATACGAAAAGCAGAACTTTCATCTGCTTAAGTATTCAAAACCAAAAAGAATCCGAACATCATAATATCTTAATCTTCCGATCATTTATGATTTAACTTTTTTGTTAATATATAAAGTATATCCCAAACATAGAATTATCAATATAATACTACTTATTACTGTACTTTTCCCTGTTGAAAAAATATTTAATGCATTAAATATCCCGTGAAAAACAATACAAGGAATAAGTGATTTACTTTTATAGAATACCATAACTAGCATATATCCAATTGCTATTGCATAACATACTTGTAATAAGGTTGGAACGAAATCTGCTCCATTTAATAAATTAACAATGTGTCCCATTCCAAATGTAATAGAACTCACAATAATAGCTCTTTTTACATTATCCTTTTCCATCATTTTGAATAAGAATCCTCTCATGATAATTTCTTCCAAGAATCCAACATTCAACATCGTTATTATATGAAATATAATTTCACTAGTTGTATTATTAATATGTATACCATATCTTAAATTAAATAATGAAATAATCATTAACGGGATAAAATATAAGAATTGTTTAGATTTTTCAGGCTTTGTAAGTCCATAGAATTTTACTCTTTTAATTAAAAAAATTAGAGTTAGTATTACTCCGATAAAATGGTATTAATAATTGCTGATTGAACGCTTGTATAACCAAAGTTTTGCATTGTATATGAGTTTGCTACTACATAAATAATAATTAATGCTATTGTAATTAATGTTTCATGTTTTTTAAATACTTTTTCCATTTTATTAACTCCTCCTATTTATTAACTATATTAAAAGACGTTTCTAATATCTTTTTAAAATGATTTTCATCAAAATACTTATAAGGTAACTCTTCTAAGAACGATTTATAATTAATATTAGGAATTATTTTTAATTGTAATTCTCTATATTTTTTATCTTGTAATTCAAATAATTTATCAGTTATCTCTTTCATATTAATCTCCAACAAAAATCTAATACTATTATATCAAAATATTACAAATACAATAAATTCTTTTACAAAAAAGATAGTGTAAAATATTTTGTGGTAGACATAAAAAAAGAAATCATCCAGTGTTATA
>OMUM01000126.1 GCA_900314225.1 uncultured bacterium
AATATGAAGAATGAAAACATTATGAAATGGGAAAGAAATTGTGTTTATTATTGATCATATAGATGGTAATGCAGCCAATAATAAAAGAGATAACTTAAGAGCAATTTGTCCCAATTGTGATAGTCAGCTTGATACATATAAAAGCAAAAACCATAATGGGGCAAGAAGCTACTATAGATACCATAAATTTATCAATAAGGGGAGTGGGCAGGATGGATAATGCACCAATCTTCTAAATTGGCAGTCAGAGATGACTATAGGGGTTCGAGTCCCCTACTCCTCACTATTTTAGCTTCTAATATAGGTTCGATTCCTATTGGAGGTACACCCTTAGTTGTAATAATGCTTGAATAGATTCATTTAGGCGTAATGTTTAGTTTAGATGTTTGTAAGTACCCTGTTTGCTTCACAGCAAATAGGGTTTTTATTTTGACTTTTTATTAACAACTTACTATATGAAAGATTTATTCACTGAAGGCTATCTCGACAGCCTTAACTCCAAGCTTGAGGATGCTGGAGTTACCAATCCTAAGCAGTATGTCTATCCTATGTATCAGAGGGAACTCATAAAGACTGTCTGCTCCCGTCTTAGAGAAGTTATCATGGCTCTCAAATCAAAGGACTATGCTCTTCTTGACAAATTCATTGGGTGGAATGAAGAAGGCAATTGTGCCTATATCTCCTTCAAGGATTGCTGTGGTCTTAATGATCTTGATGATGTCAGGAATGAGCTTCTCAGGGCTGATGCAAAAATTACCGAAGTTACTTTATAAACAATTTTTTATGGAACAAAGATCAAACAAAAGATGGACTAAAGAGGAAGATGACAGATTATTCAGACAGATTAAAGCTTTCCCTGGTAATCTTAACAAATGCTTCCTTATAGTCTCAGAGGAGATTGGTAGAACACCAGCAGCATGTGCATCACATTGGTACTCAAGTCTTTCAAAGAAGGCTGAAGTTGCTTTCTTTACTGCATCTACAAGAAGCATAAGTAAGAACAGAAAGAATGGCAAGGGTGTAGAAAGTAATCCAAGTGTTTGGAGAAGGCTGCTGAGAGTAATACAGACCATAATTCACTAACTATGGTATATATCAGTGATATTAGTCCTCTTCTTTCTAAATGGAAGGAGAGGCTAAAGAATAATCATGTAGGCATCTTCTATAGTCAAGCTCTTAAAGAGTGTATCAAAGACCTTGAAGATACACTTGATAAAGCTGTTCTACATGAAGGTCAAAGCATAAACATTAAAGATAAACAAAATGAACAATGGCTTAAGGGATGAAGTACAAAATAAAGTACTGAATACCACAAAGAATAACATAGTCCTTGAGGTAGCTACAGGATTTGGCAAGAGTTACATAGCTATAAGAAAAATAGCACAGTTACATACTTCTACTTCAAAGATATTAATAGTTGTTCCAAGAAATGTACTAATAGATAACTGGAAACAGGAGTTTATCAAGTGGCACTATCAACCATTATTACCTCTCATTACCTTTACTACTTATGTTTCTCTGCCTAAACATGCAGGTAAATGGGACATAATTTGTTTTGATGAAGCACATCATCTATCTGAAAGGTGTCAGGAGGCACTAGAACACTTTGAAGTAAAGCATAGCTTATTTCTTAGTGCTACCCTTAAAAGAGAACATAAAGAGTTTATAAAGGAGTGGTGTAAGGAGGATGTGGAGTTTATTAATGTCAGTACAAAGAAAGCTATTGACAATGATGTACTTCCAGACCCTAAGATATTGCTTATTCCTTTAGGGCTTGACAATAAGAAGCAAGAATGCGTTTGGTATCCTAAAAAGCAATGGAAGAAACTACCACCATCCAAAGTTGCTACCTTTGACTATAAGGATAAATGGAAGGCTAAAAAGCTGAAGAAGACTCCTTATGTCCTTAAGTGTACTCAAAGACAGTATTATAATGAGTTATCAGGATTAGTTGATTGGTATAAGAGAAAGAACTATAATCCTGCCATAAAGAATATATGGCTGCATAAATGCGGTCAGAGACTTCAATGGCTGTCTATGAATAAGCTTTCTTTTACTATGAAAATAATAAAGAAAGTTCA
>OMUM01000200.1 GCA_900314225.1 uncultured bacterium
AAGTTTATTTCCGTTTAACATTATAAAAACGGCAATAAATCTGAAAAAGAAAAAAACCGTCAAAAAAACGGAAATTAGTCTAAAAATTTACGTTTTTTTTCACTTTAAATAAAAAAAGTATCTATATTTTAAAAAAAAAGAAAAAAGTATTGTAAATATTCACTTTTTGATATAAAATAAATATGCAATTTGGAAATGGGCTGTTAGCTCAGTTGGTAGAGCAACTGACTCTTAATCAGTGGGTCTAGGGTTCGAATCCCTAACAGCCCACCATTTGTTTATAAAAGGTTATTTTTATAACCTTTTTTTATATAAAAAAAGAAAGTCTATTTCAACTTTCCTTTAGCACCTTTTACTCCTGCATGAGAAGCAAAACCTTCAAGAATATTAGATTCAAAAGAATGAGTTTTACTTGTTCTTTTCTTATAATCCTTAATTCCGATTTTAATCATATCATCTAAAACTGTTGTAAAATTAATATCTTTAGCATCCCATAAATAGAAAGCTAAACTTCCCGGTATAGAATTTATTTCATTTAAATAAACTTTATTATCATCTTCATCTATTAAGAAATCAATTCTACAATTTCCTGAACTACCCAAAACTTTAAAAGCCTTTTTAGCAATTTCTTCAACATTCTTTTTAGTTTTTTCATCTAAGTCAGCTGGAAGTTTTCTATTAGTAGATGCCATACCTTTAGAAGAACCCTTAGTTGGAAATTTCATTTTTCCTTTTACTTTACCTTTTCCACCACTTATATATTTATCAGTATAAGTTAAAAATTTATTTTTAGATAATACTTCTTCAATAGCACTAACTTTTTGGCTTTCATAATTTCCCATAACAGCAATATTTACTTCTTTTAAGTTCTCTACTACTTCTTCAACAACAATTTTTGAATCATATTGAACGGCCTCGTCAATACCATCTTTTAATTCTTCTTCATTCTTGCACACACTTATTCCAACACTAGATCCAGTAGTAGCTGGTTTAATAATAAGTGGATATTTTAACTTTTTAATATTTTTAAAAACTTCATCCTGGTTTTGTCTATAATCAGAATCATAAAACCAAGTATAATTTTTAATTGGTAAATCAGCAGCAGCCCAAACATCTTTCATAAAAGCCTTATCCTGTCCAACAACTCCGGCATAAACGTTTGGTCCTACATATGGTATACCAATAGTCTGTAAATAACCTTGTAATACACCATCTTCAACATTAGTTCCATGAACTATTGGAAAAGCAATATCAATTTCTTTAACAATAGATTTAAACAAACCATTCTTCTTTTGTAGTACATAACTACCATTTTTATAATATAAAACAACATTACTAGCATATTTTTTAATTAAACTTAAATCTTGATATACATCTATATCTCTTAACATAGAACCAGTATACCATTCCCTATCCTTAGTTATATAAATAGGAACTATTTCATATTTTTCTTCATCTATTTTATTCATAGCCTGAATAGCTGAAATAATACTTACCTCATGTTCTACAGACTCTCCACCAAAAATAACACCAACTCTAATTTTCATATCTAATCACTCTCCTAATTTTCATTATATGTATCTGGTAAATCATTTTCAAATAAAGCATATACATCTTGCTTCACCGAAATAGCTAAATTATTAATATAAGGATACGCATCCCTTACATCATTAAAAACAATTATTTGCTCCTTATTAAATCCACTAGTTAATAACCCCTCTTTAATTGGTTGAGTCTTCTTTCTACCAATTAAAATAACTATATCAGCAACTTTAGCAATTTGTTCACCAAACTTTTTATTATATTTATCTTCTTTAGTGCCTAACTCAACCATTCCAGGTGTTACAACAACCTTATATCCTGGCATCATGCCAAGTATTTTACAAGCATTCTCAGCACCAATTGGATTAGAATTATAAGCATCATCTATCTGATAAAAATTACCTAATCTTTTTAACTCCAATCTATGTTCAACAGGTCTAACATTTCTAACAGCCGTTATTAAATCTGGAATATCAATATCAAATTCTCTACCACAAGCAAGAGCTGCTAAAATATTATAAACATTATGATCACCAAGCAATTTAGTTTCAAAATGATATTTTTTTTCATCACCTTTAAATAAAACATCAAAACTAGTTCCTTTATTAGAACACTTTATATTAGTTGCACGAACATCAACATTTTCATTTTCTATTCCTATCCAAATAATTCTAACCTTATTTTTAATTTTATAATTTACTTGTTTAGGATCATCTCCATTTAATATAGCAAACCCATCACTTGGTAATGATTCAACAAGTTCAAATTTACCCTGAACAATATTATCTTCACTACCAAAAGTCTCCAAATGAGCAGTTCCAATACGAGTAATAATTCCATATTTTGGTTTTACCAATTTACAAAGTCCAGCAATTTCCCCTTTAACATAAGCTCCCATTTCAGCAATAAATATATCCGTAAATTTATCCATATAATTATTAACAGTCATAATTAAACCATTATATGTATTTAAATTTC
>OMUM01000171.1 GCA_900314225.1 uncultured bacterium
AATATAGCACATTTAAATTATCTAAACAATAAACAAACAATAACTTGACATAAAATATATAAAATTGATGTAATAAAAAATCAAGAAATCTATTATTCTTGATTTAATCTATTAATTAAACTTATAAATTCATCCTGAATTTCTTTTAATCTAGCCTCTGTTTTTGCCTCAAATCTAGCAGTTATATTAGGACCGGTATTACTTGCTCTAACTAAAGCCCAAGAATCATCAAATAATACCTTTACTCCATCTATATCTAAATACTTATAGCCCTTACTTATAACATATTCTTTTACTCCATCAACAACCTTAAATTTACGACTATCAGGACTTTCAAACTTTAACTCTTCAGTTGAATAATATTCATTTACTCCTCTTAATAATTGTTCAACATTTTTATTAGTATAAGTCATTATTTCAAGTAATCTTAAACCAGCATATAATCCACTATCAAATCCTGGCCATCTATCTCTGAAATAAACATGTCCAGATAATTCTCCACCAAATGGTAAATCCATATCTCTAACAGCTGCCTTAGTATATGAATTACCTGTTCTATAAGTAATACATTTACCACCAAGCTTTTCTACATCATCAGAAAAACTCTTAGAACATTTAACATCACATAAAAACTCTTTTTTGTTAACTTTATTAATAATATCTCTAACAATTATTACCATATATAAATCTGTTGGAACAAATACCCCATTGCCCGTAACAACACCAAGTCTATCTCCATCACCATCAAAAGAAAGTCCAACATCAGCATGTATCTCTTTAACTTTTGCTTTCAATTGGCTAAGATTTTCTTCAACACAAGGATCTGGATGATGATTAGGAAAATTTCCATCACTTACGTCATTAATATAAACAATATCTAATATTGGAAATAAATTATATATCTTTTTAACAATAATTGAAGTTGTACCATTGCCAGGATCTACTACTACTTTTAAGCTTCTCTTTCCAAAATGAAAATTATTCTTAAATAATTCAATATAATCATTAGTTATATCATAATTAATTACTTTTCCTTCACCAAAAACAAAATTCTTATCTAATATTTCTTGTAAAAAATCTTGAATCTCTTTTCCTTTGCAATTACCTCTCTCATCAAAAGCAAACTTAAAGCCATTATCATCCTTCGGATTATGAGAAGCAGTAACCATAACTCCACTAAATATTTTTAATTTAATACAAGCATAATAATACATTGGAGTTGTACAAAGTCCTAAACTAACAATATTAATTCCCGTTTTCTTAATACCATTTATTAAAGCATCATATAAACTAGGACTACTTATTCTATTATCATGTCCAACACAGCAAAGACTCTTTCCCATTTTTCTAATGTGACTTCCAAAAGCTAAGCCAATAGTATATGCTGTATCTTCATCTATTTCACTTGGATAAATACCTCTAATATCATATCCTCTAAATATATTCCTTTTTATATCCTCTTTATACTTATATTCCATATATCCTCCTACTTATCTTAAAATAATTATAATATAAATTTGCAATAAAAAAAAGAACTAGTTTACTTTATCTTTTTCCAACTAAATTCTTTTATTTTAGCTAAATTATAATTTTTCTTTGTAATATCAGGAAAAGCCTTAAACAATCTATTATAAAAAAATCTATGTTTTCTAAGAGATTCTTTAACTTTATCTCTAATTTCTTTAGTAGCATCAAGACTACTTAGTTTTGACGAATCTATATTTAATCTACATATTGTATAAGTAGAAATAATAAAATCAGTAAAGATAATAATAAATGAAATAACTCCAATAATATATAATAATTTATGACTAATTATTTTAAATAATTTAAAAATTATTGGATTACCAACTTTAATAATAAGAATACTAGCAATACCAAAGTAAATTCCTGTTTCTAGAGAGATTCTTCCATTTAAATTAAATTTTTTTTCTGAATAATCCCACCATCTTAATTTAAATATTTTTTCTAAGAAAAAACTTGTTAAATATTCAAGTAAACAGCAAAAGAAACTACCTAATATAAATAAAGCTATTAAATCATTACTATATTTAGATAAATAAAAAGTAATTATTAAGGACCCAAATCCAAATATTGGTAAATAAGGTCCTATTAAATAGCCCCTACTGAGATTAACTTTACCACTACTAACAAATATACCTAATACTTCACAAAAATAACCAATCACTGAATATATGAAAAAAATCATAAAAGTTAAAATTAAATAATACACACATACCACCTAATTTAATTATATAAAATATTATTTATAATATTCAAGAAATAATTTATATAGAAAGTATTTAATCTTGTTAATTATTTTCTAAAACTTCCATAATTAATGGAACAATATTCTTTTTACGTGATACACATCCATAAATAAATGTACCTTCAGCTATATCTTTTTGATAAGTCGATTCAATAATATTTTTGCCTTTTGTATTATATATTACATAACTACCATTATTAATAATATCTGTAACATATAAAGCAACTAAGACATAATTATTTGCTGTTGCTACTTTATCAAGTACAGCAACATATTCATCTAATTCTTTTTCAATTTCCTCAAAATTCATTGTAAAAAATTGTCCAATAGCAAAGTTTCGATCATTAACGGCAAATACTTTATAATCATTATATAAAACATCTTCTTTACTCATACCATCAAGCGATGTACCACTTTTAAGTAGATTCATTCCATAATCAAAATAGTCAACTCCAGCAATATCTGCTAGTTCTTCAACAGCTCTTTCATCAAGAGGTGTTTTAGTAGGACTTTTTAATATTAATGTATCTGATAAAATTCCAGATAATAAAGCACCTGCAATTTCTCTAGGAATCTCAATATTTCTTTCTTTAAAAATTTTATAAGCTATTGTACAAGTAGAACCAACTGCCATATTTCTAAAATTAATTGGATTACTTGTCGAAAGACTACTCAAAGCATGATGATCAAAAATCTCTAAAATTTCTGCTTCATCAAGTCCATCAGCACTTTGTAATTTTTCATTGTGATCAACTAAAATAACTTTTTTAGGCCTTTTTTCTGACAAATCAGTTATTTTAAGTAAACCTAAACACTTATTGTTTTTATCAATAACAGGATAATTAGTATGTTTAAGTTTACTATTTATATCAACAATATCAGATACATAATCAGTATCAGTAAAAGTCATAGGAGATGACTCTCTAACCATTATTTTTATATAATTAGCTAAAGATACAAGCCTTGATACTTTATAAGTATCAAAAGGTGTCCTAATAATACTTACTCCATTTTTTCTTGCTATTTCGATATGTTCATCCTTAATATAGCTATTATTAGTTAAAATTATCATTTTAACCTTAGAATTTACTGCAAATTCAATAACACTATGTCGATCACCAACTATTAAAATATCATTTGACGTCAATGCAACATTAGAAATAAAAGTAGTACTTCTATATGAAGCAACTAAAATTTTACCCTTAATCTCTTTTTCTTGTCTAACTATTTCTTCAGCTTTTAAAACATGCAATAAATTATCATATGATGTATATAAATCATCAGCATTTTCATTTATTATAATATGAGACAAATCTTTTATTGTAACCATACCAGAAAAAATTTGATTATCTGTTACTAAAGGTATACCAGTAAGACCAGCATCAAGCATAGCCCTATAACCATCATAAATACTTTCATTTTCATTTATTAAAAACTTTTTATGATAATTTACATCTTTTAACCTAAGTCTTACGTCATTTAAATATTTAGGTTCATTTAAATTAAAATATTTTAATGCATAAGAAGTTTCCTTATTTATATTTCCTAAAATTCTTGGTTCAGTATTTTCCCCTAATTTATTTTTTAAATATGAAATTCCAATAGCAGACATAACAGAATCTGTATCAGGCTTTTTATGTCCAAAAACATAAGTCTTCCTCACTAATATCACTTCTTTCTTTTGTCAAATTATACCATATATTTCATATCATAACAATAAAAAAGTAGATCATCTAAATCTACTGAGTATAAATAAATATAAAAAACTTGCCCCAAACTGTAACTCTTTTCTTGTAACATATCCTCTTTCAAATACCGCTGATATATCATCAATAATATCTACTATCCAGCTTTCAAAATATTTTGGCGGTGTTAAAGTACAAGGCCACATATGTTTCACAATAATATCTTTTTGTAATTTATTAAGTTTAAAATACTTAGATGCATTATTATAGGCAATTTTAGGATGCTTTGAAAATCTTCCATACATTTTCAAACCACTGACTTCATCAGTAAAAAAATCATGTAATAAGGCAGCTCTAGTAGCATCTTTATAATTTAAATGTAGAGCCTTAGTAATAGTATAAGTATAATAACTAACTCTTAAACAATGATCTAATCTTGTTATACCATGATGCTTACACTTATCTAATCTTTTAACTTCATCTAATTCATATATATCTTTAATAATCTTATAAAATTCTGTGTTTTTATACTTCATCATACATCCCCTAGTAATTATATATTTACAACATTGAAAACATATCACAATAAAAGCAAAATTAAAATAAAAATTTATAAAAAATAAAATGTTTTTACAAAATTTTACAAAATTAATCTAATATAAAATCTAAATAAATATAATTATTCATATTATATTCTAAATTATTAGTAATATATCTATTAGCTAATTTACTAATTTTAGATATTCTTATATTTCTACATAAAGGATCAATATATCTTATTTTAGCTCCATGATGAACATAATATACATTAATTGGTTTATTAGTAGAAACTTTTATTTTTTTAGCCTTCCTCCATATATTAAATACTTTACTATATTTTGAATTATTAATAATATCAATAACTTCACTCTCTTTTAAAGTATATAAATCTTTTTTCTTAATAATATTTTCTTCAGTTAATTTTTTTATTATATCAGCAAGAAATTGCATAGAATATCTTGTTCTTTCTTCTCGATAAATTATAGATAAAATACTTGTTACTTTTACAAATTTTCTAGCAATTTTCTTTGTTTTAAACCCTAATTCAATAATATCTTTCTCATTATTTTCTATTTCAATATCTTCATATATTGATTTAACTTCATCAAAATTTAATTTATTATACATAAATAACCCATTAGAAAGAGAATATTCTAATCTATCTGCTGATAACATTGGAGTATCATTATCTGCTATGGGATAAATATGATAATTATCTACTTCTTCTAATTTTATATTATCCTTTTTAAGTAATCTCATTATTTCTTTAGAGTTTTTTATAATACTTGATGTTAAATTTTCAGTAGATTCTTGATGCATATAATCACCATTTAAAAAATCAATTGAATGTTTAAATACCGGCGTTGCAATATCATGAAAAAGTCCAGCTAAAGTCTGCTTTTTGTCATGAGTAAAATGCCAAATTATCAAAGCTACAGCTATAGAATGATCCAAACTTGAATAGAAAAAACCACTTTCAAATAAATCTGAATAGATTGTTCCACAAGTAACACTAATATATTGTTGCTTTAATAGTTCTGGTGTTTCAATGTAATTATTTAAAAATTCTGGATAATTAGATTCTAAAATATTAAAATACTTTTTAATTTTTTTATTTATTTTATCAATATACATAAAAATCTCCTTAAATTAAAAAAAAATACATAAAAATATGTACTAATAAATAAATGGTGC
>OMUM01000127.1 GCA_900314225.1 uncultured bacterium
ACTCCAAGTGATAAAAGTGTTTTCTTCAATTGTTTTAGAGAAGAAGAACCATCTATTTTTGATAAGATTAATGATATAGATGATACAGAAGAAAACTTTATTTTAAAAGATACAAACTACGTATCTATCAAAGGTACTAACGAATATAGTACTAATTTAAGTAGAATGAGTCCTACTAATAAATTGATAACATCTTTATTCCATAAAGAAAGAATTTTAAAATTATTAAGATATGGAATAGCTTA
Source organism: uncultured bacterium (assembly GCA_900314225.1). Classification (GTDB taxonomy): domain Bacteria; phylum Bacillota_I; class Bacilli_A; order RF39; family UBA660; genus UBA3789. Next base: position 246 of record OMUM01000127.1, read on the forward strand.
TGTAGAAAAAGCTAAAAAAAATGGTGTAGTCGAAATTCAAAAACACATAATGAGATACCAACAATTATTTGCAACATTTGCAATTGAAAAGAAGATTTCTGAAGGTGTTAAAAAAGGAATTATTTGGCATACTCAAGGATCTGGTAAAACTGCATTGGCGTATTTTAATGTTAAATATTTAACAGAGTATTATGCTAAGCAACATAAAGTAGCTAAGTTTTATTTTATAGTTGATAGATTAGATTTATTAAAACAAGCTTCTGAAGAATTCGAAGCCAGAGGATTAAAAGTAGTAAAAGTTAATTCTAAAGAAGAATTTAAAACAAATATAGCTATGACTGGAGAAAAGAATAAAACTGGAGAATTAACAATAAATGTTGTTAATATACAAAAATTTTCAGAGGATTCAACAGTTAAAGATTCAGATTATAATGTAGAAGTTCAAAGAATATATTTCCTAGATGAAGCTCATAGAGATTATAATCCTAGAGGTAATTTCTTAGCTAATTTAATAGCTTCTGATAGAAATTCTATTAAAATAGCATTAACTGGTACTCCATTGGTTAATCAAGAAATTGATGGAATTAAATATTCTTCTAGAGATATATTTGGTGAATATATTCATAAGTATTATTACAATAAATCTATAATGGATGGATATACATTAAAACTTATTAGAGAAGGTGTTCAAGCTGAATATAAAGTTAAAATAGCAGAGGCATTAGATCAAGTAAGAGAAACACTAAAAGATGCTAAAGAAAGTGATATAGTTTCTCATCCAGTATATACTGATGCTTTAGCAGAATATATAACTACCGATTTTGGATCGTCTAGATTAAGATTTGGTGATGATTCTATAGGAGCGATGATAGTTTGTGATTCACAAGCTCAAGCAAGAAATTTATTTAAATCTTTAGATAAATATGATTTTTCTAAAATATTAATTCTATATAACGAGGATAATAAGCAAATAAGAGAAGAAGAAATAAAAGCATATAAAGAAGGCAAAATTGATATCTTAGTAGTAGATAATATGCTTTTAACTGGATTCGATGCTCCAAGATTAAAGAAATTGTACTTGGGTAGAGTAATTAGAGCACATAACTTATTACAAGCATTAACCAGAGTTAACAGACCATATAAAAACTTTAGATATGGATATGTAGTAGATTTCGCTGATATAAGAGAAGAATTTGATAAGACAAATCAAATTTACTTTAATGAACTTCAAGAAGAATTAGGAGAAGATTTTGAACATTATTCAAGTATCTTTGTATCAAGTGAAGATGCTGAAAATAGAATTAATCAAATTAAAGATAAATTATTTTTATTTGATTTCTCAAACAAAGAGATATTAAGTTCACAAATTAGTTCCTTAGAAAAGAAAGATTTAATAGATTTAAGAAGATTAGTAAGAGATTATAAAGACTTATATAACATTATTAAATCATTAAATTATAAAGATTTAATTGAAAAGGTTGATATTCAAAGTATTGATAATATGTCTAGAGAAATAAATAGAAGATTAGATATACTTAATTTGTCAGAAGATGTAAATACAGGTGATGGTTCTAATCCATTGAATGTTGCATTTGAAAACCTAGATATAAAATTCAATAAAATCAATGAAGGAGAATTAGTAATATCAGACAAATATTTAGATAAAATAGAAGAAGTAAGAAGAAAATTTATTGATAATATTGATAAAGACGATAGATACTATAACTCTCTAGCTAATGATTTTAATAATCTATTTAAAGAGAAAAATATAGAAGAACTAACTGTAGATGATATCAATGCAAATATGAATAGATTAAATGAAATAGAAAAGAACATTGAACAGTTAAATCTTAAAAATAGTATGCTTCTTAATAAATTGCTTGGTGATGAGAAGTATGTAAAAATATATAAGAGAGTCAAAGAAAAGATTAGTGATATAAGTGATACAAAACTAGTAGAAATATTAATTAACATCAAAAATCAAGTTGATGATCTAATATTAAGAAGAAACGACATATTAGATAACGTAGAATTCTTTAAAAGTGAAGTTGGAAGATGTGTCTTCACAACTTCTAGTGAAGAAACTATTATCATTGATGAAATTGACTTCTTTGTAGAATTAATAGTATCAATGTACGAATATGAAAGGAAGATGATCAATAATGGATAAAGAAAGACAACTAATAGCAAAAACAGAAAGGATGATAGATGATCTTAAAGCTGTTTGTGGTGAATATGGATTATCTAATACAGGAAATGAATATAAGATTATTGCTGATTCTTTCCTTTATAAATATTTAAACGATAAATTTTTATATGAATTTAAAAGAGTAGATAAAAATTTGTCTAAAGATTCTACAACAAAAGAAGTAGAAGAAGAAATAATGAAATTAAGTCCTGCCGAAATGTCTAAATATAGATATGGATTAGGTGCTAACGTTGCTTATATCAGAAAAGAATTTTTAGTTAGTTATTTATTTAATAATAAGAATTCAACTACACCAAAGTTCTTTGAATTGTTTGATAATGCTTTAGATGGAATTTCAAATGATAATATAGATATATTCTCTGTTAGAACTGGAAGTAAAGAAAAAATAAAATTATTTAGTCCTATTTCTCAATATATTATTGAGTCAAATAAAAAGAATGATTTTGCAAAAGCAATTATCGATAAATTGGTTGAATTTTCGTTTGATGAAGTATTTGAAGAAAAATATGATTTCTTTGCTACTATATTTGAATATTTAATTAAGGATTATAATAAAGATTTTGGTAAGTATGCAGAATACTATACACCAAATTCAATAGCAAGAATTATTGCTAAAATACTAGTTCCAGATACTAGTAAAGTTAGAAATGTATCTATATATGACCCTGCAGCTGGATCTGGTACATTGTTATTAGCATTAGCTCATGAAATAGGAGGGGAAGATTGCACACTATATACTCAAGATATCTCACAAAAGTCAAACGAATTTTTAAGATTAAACTTAATCTTAAATAATCTAGTACATTCTTTGGATAATGTTGTTCACGGCAATACATTATTAAATCCAGCTCATCTAAATAAAGAAGGTAATAAACTTGCTCAATTTGATTATATAGTAAGTAACCCGCCTTTTAAGACAGATTTTAGTGATTATAGAGATAAACTTGCAGATGATAAATATTCAGACAGATTTTTTGCTGGAGTACCTAATATACCTAATGAAAAAGTTGACTCTATGGCGATTTATTTAACATTTATTCAACACATTATGTATTCTTTAAAAGATAATGGTAAAGCTGCAATTGTAGTTCCTACAGGATTTTTAACAGCAAAAAATGGTATTGAATATAGAATTAGAGAAAAAATCATTGATAACAATTGGCTTAGTGGAGTCATATCTATGCCATCAAACATTTTTGCAACAACAGGAACTAATGTTTCAATTATGTTTATAGATAAAGGAAAAACTGATGAAAATTGTTTTTTGATGGATGCAACAACATTAGGTACAAGTGAAAAAATTGGTAAAATTAAAAAGACTATATTAAAACCTACTGAACAAAAAAGGATTGTTGAAATCTTTAAAAATAAAGAAAACGTAGAAAATATTTCTGTATTAGTTAAAACCGAAGCAATAAAGAATAATAGATGTTATTTTAATGCAGGACAATACTTCGACGTTCAATTTGACACAAATATTTATAATAAAGGATTATTTAATGATTCCTTT
>OMUM01000070.1 GCA_900314225.1 uncultured bacterium
TATATCATATATTATATTCGAGGTGTTAATATGACTAAAATTGGTAAAATATTAAAAATAATATTAATTATTTGTACTATATTATTTATTCCAATAGTAATAATTATTCCATATACTATTAAGGCGATTGTATTTAGTAACTTTATTATTTATCCAAATAGTATAATTATGCTTTTGATAGATATACAATTTATTAAATTATTTAAGTCTTTGGAAGAAGATAATCCTTTTTGTAAAAATAATATATTAATTTTAAGAAGAGCTAGTATTTATTCTTTTATAATGACAATATTTTGGATAATAGATAGTTTAATATTATACTTTTTATGTAATTGTACATATATTAATTATTATATCGTTATTGCTTTTTTAACAGTATTGTTTTTTGGCGTAGGAGTAGCTTTATATATATTAAGTAAATTATTTTCTAAAGCATATACTTATAAGGAAGAGAATGATTTAACGATATGATAATAATTAATTTAGATGTAATGATGGCTAAAAGGAAAATCGGTTTAGTTGAACTGGCTGAGAAAATAAATATTACTCCTGCTAATTTATCAATACTAAAAAATAATAAAGGAAAAGCAATACGTTTTAGTACATTAGAAAAAATATGTGAAGTCCTAGATTGTACACCTGGAGATATTATTGAATTTAAAAAGAATGGAGATAAGTAATATGACATATTTATATCTTTTATTAATAAGTGTTTTTTATACTATATTATTTTATGGTAAGAAAAAAGGTCTATCAGTATTAATTTTTACAGTAGTACTTCTTATATTTACAAAGAAATATTTAAAGAAAGAAAACATAGAATTAAATAAAAAGTTCTATATTTATATGATTCCAATTATTTTACTTAGTGCTACATATATGATATTTGATAATCAAGTTTTTAATTTTTTCAATTATTTTGGAATATTGCTTCTATATAATTATATGATTATAAGTATTACTTTTAAAAATGATCTTATGCAAACAAAGATATTAAATAGTATTAGTTTATGTTTTTCAACTATTAGAAATACTTTTAAATCATTTGGAGAATGTAGAAGTTATATAAATAATAAAAGTAATTTTAAGAGTAAAAAGATACATAAATATTTAAAAAGTATATTTATTACAATAATTGTTTTAACAATAATAATTTCGCTACTCGCAACTTCTGATCAAATATTTGGAAGTATGTTTAATAATTTATTTAGTTTTGTAAATAATATAAATAATATAATTTTACAAGATTGGTTTTTTAAATTAATTTATATGTTTATTATATTTTTATTATTACTTGGATTATTTTATTCTATTAAAAATATGAAAATTAAGAATAGTAATTTCAAAGTACCTAAGAGTGATAATCTAACAATCAAGATGATTCTCATCAGTTTAAATATAATTTATTTAATATTTTGTATTATTCAAATAAAATCATTATTCTTTAGATCATTACCAGCAAACTATGTTTATTCAACATATGCTAGACGTGGTTTCTTTCAATTACTTTTTGTTTCAATTATAAATATAATTTTAATATTATATATAAAATCTAATATTAGGGAAAATAAAACTATTAATATTTTAAACTTACTTATGATAATTTTTAATTATATTATAATATTTAGTTCAATTTATAGAATGTATTTATATGAACAAGCTTTTGGTTATACTTATTTAAGACTTCTAGTATATTGCTTTTTAGTATATGAAATAATTATCTTAATACCAACGATTTTTTATGTATTTGACAAGAAAATTGATTTATTAAATACTTATTTTATAATTTTTATTATTTGGTATGTTACCATTAATTATATGAATTTTGATTATATTATTGCTTATAATAATGTAGAAAGATATCTTAATAATAGAAATAGTGAAATTGATGTTAGTTATTTGATAAATAATGTAGGAAGTGGTGGTGTTGATAATATTTTAAAATTAGATGGTAAGGTTGATGATGTAAATAATTTGATGATTAAAGAATATAAAAATACTATTAAAACTAATTATTCTAAGGATATTAGAGAGTTTAATATTAGCAATTATCATGCATATAAAAAAGTGAGTAGATTTAAATGATTTTTTAGAATAGATAGTATATAATTATGGTAGGTGAGAGTATGATAAAATTAAAGAATGTTTCTAAATATTATTATAGTAAAGGAGTTATTGCGACTGGTTTTACTAAAGTTAATTTAGAATTTAATATAGGTGAATTTGTCGCAATTACTGGTGAATCTGGTAGTGGTAAGAGTACGCTTCTTAATGTTATTTCTGGACTTGATTCTTATGAAGAGGGAGAAATGTATGTTAATGGTAAAGAAACAAGTCATTATATGGAAAAGGATTGGGAGATATATCGTAGAAAATATATTGGCAATATTTATCAAAATTTTAATTTAATAAATAGTTATTCAGTATATCAAAATATTGATTTAATTCTTTCTTTAAATGGAGTTCCTAGAAAATTACGCAAGAGTAAGATTAACGAGCTGCTTGCTAGGGTTAATATGACTAGATATAAACATACCAAAGTATCAAAACTTTCTGGTGGACAAAAGCAAAGAGTAGCTATCGCAAGAGCCTTGGCAAAAGATGTTCCAGTAATAATTGCTGATGAACCTACTGGTAACTTAGATAAAGCTGCAGCTATTTCAGTCATTAAACTTTTAAAAGAAATTTCTAAAGATAAATTAATAATTATTGTAACTCATAATTATGATCAGGTAGAAGACTATGTTACTCGTAAAATTACTATGCATGATGGAAGAGTACTAGAAGACAAAAAACTTATGGATGTTTCTAATGATGATAATTTAATTAAAACTGCATCTCTTAAAAATATAAATATACTTGAAAAGGTTAGATTAGGTATTAGAAATACATTTAATATTGTTCCTAAATTTATATTGCTTTTACTTGTATATTCATTTATTGTTTGTGCTTTAATGGCAGAATATTCTTATTTTAGACTTAATGAAGAAGATATTGAAAAACTCGGTTATAATAATTTATTTTATGATACTAATCCTTCTAGAATAATTATTAATAAGAATGATAAAACTACTTTTAGTGATGATGAAATTAATAAGATTAAATCTATTAAGAATGTAGAAAGTATTTCTACAAATGCTGTGGTAGATGATATTATTTTTCAATATAGTAATGATAATGATATTTGGATAAATTGTCTTCTAAAACCGATTGACAATTTTAAAGGTAAAGTTGATGTTGGAAGAGTACCAGAAAAAGATAATGAAGTGATAGTTGTAGGTAGTAAAAGTATTTTAACATCTCCTGATAAAATACTTAATAAAGATTTATATACAGACTATGATAATGGTAAATTAGATAAAAGTACAGGAATAAAAATAGTAGGTATTAAATACTCTGATAATACTTCTTCTTTTAAGTATACTGATAGCATAATGTATGTTAGTAATAATTATATTAATAATATGACTTATTTAACTAATAAAAATTATAGTGAAATTAAACTAAAATTTATGGGTACTAACTATAAAATAGGATCTGATAATAATTTTAAAATAGATACTAATGACTGGGTAAGTCCAGGTAAGGCTTTTATTTCTTCTAGTTTAAATAGTTATTGTGATAAGGAAAAATGTATTGGAAGAGACTTTGATATTAATATTAAAAATATATATTTTGAAAGTAATAAGAGTTTTAATATAGAGAAAGTATATGACTCTAAGAATATTAATAAAATATTAAATTTACCTGATTATAATAAAGATAATTTTAATGAATACTATGATTTTACTTTTTATATTAATCCAAATGACTATAGAGATTTATTTAATAAAGGTACTTATGAAATTAGTGTTTATGCTAATGATATAAAAAATGTAGATGATATTTCTAAAAAATTAAATAGTATGAATTATCATACTTTAAATATAAAAGATACTTTAGTAAGAGATGATAGTGTTAAAATTATTAGAGTTATTAAAATAATTGTTACATGCATATTAATTGTAGTATTATTCTTTATTTCATATTTTATTATTAAATTAATATTAAAGTCTCGTAATTCTTATTTTGCTATACTTAGAATGCTTGGAGCTAATATTTCAGTATGTAGAAATTTACTTGTTTTAGAGTTATTTAATGTAGCAAGTATTGCTTATTTTATCTTTTTATTGCTTGCTAAAATGAATGAAAATAAAATTATTACTGTTAAATTTATTAATATAGTTAATAGATATTTTACTTTTAATGATTATCTTACTTTGTATTTAATAATTATTTTGATGTCTTTATTTATTAGTTTAAGATATGCTTCTACTTTATTTAAGAAGTCGGTTATGAATACTTATAGGGAGGAGGCATAGTATGATAAAAATAGAAAAAATTGATAAATATTTTAATAGATTTAGAAAGAATAAATTACATGTTATTGATAATACTTCTTTAGAATTTTCAGATAATGGGTTAGTTGCTTTATTAGGCCCTAGTGGATCAGGAAAAACTACCTTACTTAATGTAGTATCTGGACTTGATACAGTAGATAAAGGTAAGATATATATTAATGGGAAACGAATTACTAGAAGAACGCAAAATTATGTAGATAAAGTTAGAAATTTAAACATTGGTTATATTTTTCAAGACTATAAATTAATTGAAGATAAAAGTGTTTATGACAATGTAGCAATTGTTCTAAAAATGTTAGGTATAAAAGACAAAAGTGAGATTGATAAAAGAGTTACTTATGTTTTAGATAAGGTTGGAATGTTAAGATATAAAAGAAGACCTTGTAATATGTTATCAGGTGGTGAGAGACAACGAGTTGGAATAGCTCGAGCAATAGTTAAAAATCCTAATATTATAATAGCTGATGAACCGACAGGAAACCTAGATAGTAAAAATTCTGTAGAAGTAATGAATATTATTAAAGCAATATCAAAAGATAGATTAGTTTTATTAGTAACTCATGAAGTTAATTTAGCAAAATTCTATGCTACAAGAATTATTGAACTAGAAGATGGAAAAATTACTAACGACTATTTAAATACTGATGTTTCTGATTTAGATTATAAGATTATTAATAATTTATATTTAAAAGATTATAAATATGATAGGAATATTGAAGGAATTAATATATATTCAAATAATAATAATATACCTAAATTAAATATAGTTGTTGAAAATAATAATATTTATATAAAGAGTTTAGATAATTTAGATATAGAAGTAGTAGATGATGAATCTAGTATTCAGATGATTAATGATAACCAAAAAAATATATCTTTAGAAGAATCTTTGAAATATGAATTTAATTTTAAAGATATTATTAATAATAATTATAAATTAAAATATTCATCTATTTATAATCCAATAAGTTTTATAATTGAAGGTTTTAAAAAAGTATTTAACTTTTCAGTAATTAAAAAATTTCTTTTATTAGGTTTTTTTGCGGCTGGTATTTTTATAATGTATGCAATCTCTTCTATTCTTGGTAGTACTACGATCAAAGATAGTAAATTTATTCAATATAATAAAAATTATTTACTTGTAAAACAAAAGAAAATACAAGTAGATAAATATTTAGATTTAGAAAATAACTTAGGAGCAAACTATATTATTCCTGGAGATAGTTTGATTAATTTAACTTTTTTAACTAATGACTTTTATCAATTCGAAAATTCTAGGTTAAGTTTGGAAGGTAGTCTTACAGATATTAATGAACTTAATAGTAAAAAAATAATCATGGGTACTATGCCAACTAATAATAATGAAATTGTAGTTGATAAAATGGTTTTAGATAAATCTTTAAAAAATTCTATTTCAAAGAATATGGGCTTTATTAAATATAAGGATTATTTAAATAGAGAAATTGTAATTAATAATATGCCTAATAAAAAAATAGTTGGTATTGTGAGTTGTGATAGTCCTTCAATTTATATGAATAAAGATGATTTTATTAATGTAATTTATCATACTAAAGATAATTCTAGTGATGATGTAAATATTTTGACAGATAGCATTAATACTAATTATACTTATGATGATTATAATTTATATAATAATATAGTTTCATTAAAAGAAGGAAGATATCCTACTAATGATTATGAAGTAATTGTAAATTTTAATAATAAAAGCAGTATGCCACTAAATAAAGAAATAGATAAGTCAATTAATAGTCATAAATTAAAAGTAGTTGGTTATTATACTTCATCTGATGATATCAATATAATGTTAATTAATAGTAATACTAATAAATTTAATTTAATAGAAAATACATCAAATATATCTATTTATAGTAATAATAAAAAAGATATTTTAAATAAAGCTAAAAATGATTATAATTTAAATATAATTGATACTTACAAGAATAGTAGAGATAAATATATTAATAGTCAAAAAGATAGTGTTAAAACTACATTAATTAGTTCTTTAATAATAATTGGTATATCTTTAATTGAAATGTTTTTAATGATTAGATCTAGTTTCTTATCTCGTGTTAAGGAAGTTGGTACACTTAGAGCTATTGGTATTAAGAAGTCTGATATATATATTATGTTTATTGGAGAGATATTAGCAATTAGTTTTATTTCTTCAATTCCTGGAATATTATTTGGTGCTTATATTTTAAATATTATTAGTAAGATTAGTTACTTAGAAGGTTTACTTGTTGTAACTGGTAAGTCAATTATATTAGCAATTTTGTTTATATTAATATTTAATATTTTGATTGGTTTAATTCCAGTATTTAATACACTTAGAAAAAGACCAGCTCAGATACTTTCTAGGACTGATACATAAA
>OMUM01000128.1 GCA_900314225.1 uncultured bacterium
AACTATGGGAGTATAATTTTTCTAATATAAGTAAAGTTATCGCTCCATTTGAAATTACACTAGTCGAAAGACTAGTTTTTTTGTGTCTCGAACTCCAACGTGTGAGCTTGGAAGATATATATAAATCATCCATCCAAAAAGAAAGGATGGTGAATTATGTTAAAAAGTTATAACAAAAGAAATACCTATTGATGAAGAACTAAAAACAATAATCCAGTTTATTTGTGATTTTTGTAATGCTACACCTACGTTTATCAATGGTTCTATTCGTAAGGATGAGAAAACAAATATTAATTATATATAACCAATGAAAGAGGTATGCTCTAGAAATGGAGGTACATCTATGAAATATAAACACAAAAACAAAAAAATAAATATTTTTATATCAATTATTTTGAGGAGTCAGTAGTATTTAGACTTTACTAGATACTTTTGACTCCTCTTTTTTTGTAAAAGGAGTTGAGTTTATGGAATTATCTGATAAGGAAGTAAAAAAAAGTAGCTGGTCTTTATATGAGAGTATCAACTGAAGATCAAGCTCGTGAAGGATTTAGTTTACCAGAACAAAAAACACGATTAGAAGACTATATTGATAAAGTTGATAAAACAACTGATGAATATAGAGATGTTAAAGAATTATCTGCAAACTTAAATATCATTACTAAACAAGCTAGACAGGATTCTAGAAGAATTAAAATCTTAAAAGAAAGTAATGATGCATTACAATTAAGAGTAGATAGTTTAAGTGAAAAAGTAGAAACACAGGAAAATCAAATCAATGAGTATAGAAAAGACAACTTTTTTTTAAATATCAAATTCAAGAACTACAACAATTATTTGAAAATTAATTAACTTCTTAAAAAGAATTCTTCATAGAAAAGATAAAGAAGATGTATATGAAGAAGTTGTTGATGATATGTATAAGCATTAAATCATTAGTGAAAAAACTTTTGATAGAATTACAGGTTGGGACAACGGAAAAGACAATGAAAAAAATGATTTTGAAATATAATATAATCTTAAAATGATACACTAGTGTAAAGCAGTAATACTTTTTTTATTAGTTTTTAAGTCTAGGTTTACTTTAATTACATTTTGATATACAATAAAATTGTTAAAATAGAGAGGAATATTAGAAGAATGGAAAACAATAAAAAAAATAGTTCAGCTGTCGTAATAGTTATTTTGGTTATTTTAGTTATAGTATTAGGGGGATATATTGGATACGATAAATTAATAGCAAAAGATAATAATAGTAATAGCAACACTATAGAAAATACTGATAAAGAAGATAAAAGTAAGGAAAATACTGTAGAAAAAGATATTGAATATGTCTTTGATGAAAATAAAATCTATAACAAAGATGATTCATACAAATATAAGGTTGCTGATAAAAATGATTTTACTGGATTTATTAAAGATACAGACAATGGTATCATTGTAAATGATACTTCAAATAATATTACATATGAGATATCAAAAAAATATAAAGCACATTTAGAAACAACAATCTTTAAAGGTGGACCTGATATGTGGAGCTATAAAGCTATATTATTAAATGAAGATGGTACTATTGAATATTTAAAATATGATGTATTTGCAGATGATTTAAAAGGAAATATTAAATATGGCTTCCGCTTATATAAAATAAATAATTTAAAAAATGTTGAAAAATTATATTTAGTTGAATTAAGTAGTGATCGTGAAGTTTCTGCATATGGAACAACAGTTGTTGCTCAAACAAAAGATGGTATATTATATGATTTATATGATTATGTATATGGAGATACTCATTTAATAGATAGTTCAAAATAAATTAATTGTAAAATTTAAAACTCAAACAATATAGTTTGAGTTTTTATTTATTTATGGTATTATTTTAATAGATATGGATGATTTATATATCATCCTCAAGTGAGAAAAAGTTATGTAATCACTCAATTATCGCTCCAGTGACGTTTTTGTTCGAACTTTTCGAACATTTACGATAGATATCATCTCATATTGAGATGATTTTTTTGTTTGTCGAACTCCACGTGTTAGCTTGGAAGTTCAATTAAAAAGTCATCCTTAAAAGAAAGGCTAACTATTAAAAGTCAATAGTTTTTCTAAAAAAAATAAAATGG
>OMUM01000167.1 GCA_900314225.1 uncultured bacterium
CAATTGATGCTTTGAATAGTACTAAAGGTATGGAATATATTACTGAAATACCAACTGCTGATTTTACAACAATGTTCGATCAAATTGGTGAATCTATAAATAGTATTGCTAGCAATTTATCTTCTGTGGCGAGTGATTTAGAGGAGTATAGTAATTCTGCATTGTATGAAAAGCTTGGTAGTTCATTTGCTATGGCTGGAGCAAAGTTTGGTGAAGGTGTTTTATCAATAGGTGAAAATGTTGGTGATGCTTTTTTAAGCGTTGGTGGATTTGTAGGTTCCTTGGTTGGAGCAGATACTACTGGTGTTGAAAATTTAATAAAAAAAAATTGGTCACATGATGCTTTTAATTTTTACTATAAAAGCGATCTGGCTAAAAAATCTGCGTTTACAGAAGATAGTGGTGCTGCTGGAGCATGTAAAATAGTTGGACAGACAGTTGGCTATATGGCTGGGACTGGATTTCTTGCTGGAACTACAGGATTGTCTACAATTGGTGCAGGATCTAAGGGCCTTGGAATAATTTCTGGAGCTTCTGGAGCAACTAGGGCTAGCGCAATATTTGCAGGTGTTACTGGCTTAGGACAGGGAACTGAAACAGGATTACAAGAAGGTCAGTCTATGAAACAAGCATTTGGCACAGGAGTTAAACAAGGTGTATCTCAGGCAGCGGTAGCTTTTACTGCTGGAAGAATTACTGATCAAGTTAAATTAAATAAAAATACAAATACTCAGGATGCTCTTAAACAGTATAAAGAAGACAAAGAGGCTTACAAAGAACTTGTAAAAGAAGCAAAAAAAGATGGTACTTATTCAAGTTCGAAGGCTGATTTAAATGATCTTAAAGAAGGTGCTGTTGATCAATTTAAAAATGTAGCTAAAACTGAAAATATTCAAAGTATTGATAATAGTATATATAATAAGCATGTCACTCGAGGTGAAAAAGTTAATACTGCTATTAAAGAAGCGATTGAAGGAAAAAGTAGAATTGCTAAAACAGTAACAGGTGTTAAAACTTTTGCAGGTGAAACATTTAATCAGTCAGTTAAACAGCCACTTAGTAATATAAAAGTAAATGGCTTAGGTTCTACTTTGAAAGATGAAATTAAAAGTATGCCTTCTGGTTTAAAGGAAGGTGCTAATACAGGAGTGTTTCTTAATGCTCTGGGTAATAATATTAGTGAATCTAAAGGAAATGCAGCTGCTCAATTTAGAAATTTAACTAAAAATTCTGGTGGTAGTATAAGAAATATTAAAGTTTCTGATCCTGATATTAAAGAATTTCCTTCGAGTCAAATATCTGATAGTGATCTTGGTGTAAATATTGCTGGTGGATCAAATGGAGATGGATCAAGAAATACTAAATCAAATGGTAATGGATTTAACTCTGATGGATCAAAAGGCGGTGGATCAAATGGAGGAGGATCATCTTATGGCGATGGTTCAACTTCTAAACAACAATTTAGAAAATCTGACGATGATTCACAAACTGCTGATAAGAGTAAAAAGTCTACAACTAATGATACAACTAAGACATCAGATAAAAAAACTACACCTGATGCAACTAAGACGTCAGATACAAAAACTACATCTGATACGACTAAAACGTCAGATAAAAAAACTACACCTGATGCAACTAAGACGTCAGATACAACGCCTAAATCTAATAATACGGCTGCAGTAAATATTCCTCAAGATAAAACAACTGTTCACACTGGTGGTGGATATTCGGCTTCAAATGGATATACTGGAACAGGTGATTATACAGGTGCTAATACTGGAACAGGTGATTATACAGGTGCTAATTCTGAAACAGGTGTTACTGATGATATTAGTGGTATAACAAGTGTTTTGGATGATGGTACTACTTCAATTGAGGATGTAATTAAAGGTAGTAAGTATACTAAGATTCCTACATCTTCAAAACCTATTACGACAACATCTAGTAGCGGTTCAAGTGCTGTTATTCCAATTGCTGCTGGTCTTTCTGCAGCTGCTGCTGCTGGTATTGGTGCAAAAGCTTATATGGATAGAAAGAAAAATAATGATAACGGTGAAGATGATGAAGAATTTGATACTGATGAGTGGACAGGCGATGATGCTGTGGATATTCAATATGATGATTCATCAGATACGAATGCTGGTGAAAATGTATTAGATGCTGATGATGATTATAGTTATCAACCTGCTGAAGAAACTGAAAAGTATGATGCTAGATCTAGTGATGAACTAGCTGACTTACAATAAAAATAGGAGGATAATATGGAAGAAGAAAAGAATGAAAAATTTTTACCAATTGGATCGGTTGTATTACTAAAAGGTGGAAAAAAAGAAGTAATGATTATGAGTTATTGTATTTTACCTACAGGTGAAGCTTATGATAAGAATGGTAAGACTGATGTAAAAGGTAAAATGTTCGACTATGGTGGTTGCTTTTATCCTGAGGGAATGGTAAGAAGTGATCAATTATTTGCTTTTAACCATGACCAAATTGACAGAGTATGTTATAAGGGATATGTTACTGAAAGATATACAGAATTATCAAAAATCTTAAATGAAGGTTATGATGATATAAAAAAACAAGCAGCTGAAATTGGAAATCAAGAACAAGCAACTAATGCATAAGGAAAGAGATTAAATCTCTTTTTTATTTGACCTTAATT
>OMUM01000152.1 GCA_900314225.1 uncultured bacterium
CATATTATTTGTAAATTCCTTTTTTTATTGTGTCTACTCTAAGGGGTGCATTTCACAAGTAAAGTTATCCTTTTTTAGTTGCTATTGTAAACACCTTAATGATAAAAAAGAGATCATAATTTTTTAATATAATCCAATTTTTTGATTATTAAAAATTATGATATTTTATTGATATATATAATGATATAATAATTAATGAAATGGAGATGTTTATTTTGAAAGAAAAGATAATTAAAGAAACTTTAAACTTATTAAATACAAAAACATTTGATAAAATTACTATTAAAGATATTACAGACAATCTAAACATATCTAGACAAGCATTTTATTATCATTTTAATGATTTATACGAAGTAGTTGAAACAATATGCACAAATTCATATAAAATGGTTACTAATACTTATACAGATTTAGAAGATTGGAAGTTTGTTTATTTATATATTCTTAGATTGATATATACTCATAAAGATGTTGTATCAAATATATATAAGACAATTGAAAGAGAGTATGTTGATAACATTTTATATAATTCATTATTTCCTTATGTAGAAAATGTTATTATTAAGCAATCAAAAAATTTAAATGTAGAAAAGAAAGATATTGATTTTATTTCTAAATACTTTACATTATCGTTTATTGCAATAACATCAGATTGGATAAAAAATGGTATGAAAGAAAAACCTGAAATATTAGTTAGAAATGTATACTTAATAATTAATAATGATTTTAAAAAAGCATTAAATAATTTTGAAAAGAATAATAAAAAAGTTGACATATTGATATAAATGTAAAGATAATTTTGATATAGTAAGTCTACTATCTATTGTCTTTTTTTTTTTATGTAATTTAAAATTATTATTGGTGGTAGTAATGAATTTAGATGAATACTTAATGAAAGAATTAAATATTTCAAAAAAAGAAGCGTATCAAATATCTTATGCAGTAAATAAATATACAAAAGAAAAAAAGAAGATAAAACTTAATATCAAATTACCAAATTATACTGTAGGTGAAGAAATTTTTAATTCTATTTCTCATGGAATAGGAGCAATATTTTCAATTGTGGCTTTAATTTTGATGGTTGTAAAAGCACATGGTATATTGCCTGAAACTACAGTAACTCTTTTTGGATGTGCAATGATTATTTTATATGTTATGTCTTGTATATATCATGCACTTCCACCATCACTTGAAGGGAAGAAAGTATTAAGAGTTATAGATCATTGTAATGTATTTTTATTAGTATATGGAACTTATATACCGATGTCATTAGTTGGTGTTGGTGGTAAGAGTGGATTAGCATTATTTATTGCAATAACAATTATTACTATAATTGGTGTATTATTAACTGCAATAAAGATTGATAAAAC
This sequence comes from uncultured bacterium, assembly GCA_900314225.1. Taxonomy (GTDB): domain Bacteria; phylum Bacillota_I; class Bacilli_A; order RF39; family UBA660; genus UBA3789. The sequence continues at coordinate 1,371 of OMUM01000152.1, forward strand.
TCAAGTTTTACAGGTGATATGTCATTTGCTTAGTGGATGGGGTGCATTATTCTTTATATCACAACTGAAAAATTCACTTGGAATAAATGGGTTAATACTTCTTATTATAGGTGGAGTTATGTATAGTATTGGTTCTTTATTGTATGCAATTGGAAGAAAAAGAAAATATATGCATAGTATATTTCATGTGTTTTGCCTATTAGGCACATTATTTCACTTTTTATGTGTTTATTTATTTTTATTATAATGTCATATGATTTATAAAAGGAGGACAATATGGAAATTATCGACAAAATTAAAAGGCTTAAGAAACCTAATGCTCCATGGAAAAAGTATTATCCAGGTGGAAGAGACAGCATTAAAATTCCAGAAGAATCACTTTATGATTACTTTGAGAAAAAAGCAAATGAGAATTTAGACGCTCCAGCATATGAGTATTATGGAACAACTAGAACTTATAGAGAATTTTTAAAAGAAATTGATAGAGTAGCTAAAGCATATAAAGCAGCAGGAATTAGAAGAGGAGATGTAGTTACTATTCTAATGCCTAATACACCAGAATCTATCGCTTCATTTTTTGCTTTAAATAAAATTGGAGCAATCTCTAATATGGTTCATCCATTATCAGGTGAGCAAGAAATAAAATACTATATCAATTCAACAAATAGTGTTGTTCTATTATCAATTGATATGTGTTATGACAAAATTAAAAATATTTTAGGTGATACAGATATTTATAAAGTAATATTAGTATCAGTTAAAGAATCAATGCCTTTCTATCTAAGATGGGGTTATCAATTAACTAAAGGTAGAAAAATTAATAAACCAAAAAATAATATCGAATATGTTTACTGGGAAGACTTTGTTAAAAATAGTAACAACTACAGTGGAAAATATGCAGTACATACAAAAGCAGAAGATATCGCAGTAATTCTACATAGTGGTGGAACTACTGGTAAACCAAAAGGAATTGCTATTAAAAATCAAAGCTTTACTTGTGTAATTGAACAAGCAAGAATTGTTATGCCAGATATTGGAGTAGGAGATGCAACTCTTTCTATTCTTCCAATATTCCATGGATTCGGATTACAAATTTGTATATATAAACCATTATGCTTTGGTGAAAAAGCAATTATTAGACCAACATTTGATGCTAAAACATTTGATAAATTATTAAAACAAACTAAACCAACAACTATTCTTGGTGTACCAACATTATTTGAAGCATTAACTAATTCTAAAGATAAGAAATTAGATTTATCTTATCTAAAATGGTTAATAGTAGGTGGAGATAGTTTAAAACCAGTTCTTGAAGAAAAAATAAATAAATTTTTAAAAGATCATGGAGCAAAAATAGTTGTAACTGAAGGATATGGTATGAGTGAATGCTTAGGACCATGTATGTTTAGTTATGGAGATAATAATAAACAAGGTTGTATGGGGATTCCACTTTCTGGAAACTATGTTAAAATTGTAACTCCTGGAACACATGATGAAGTACCAGCTGGAGAAGATGGAGAAGTATGTATAACAGGACCTACAGTAATGGCAGGTTATATCGATAACGATGAAGATAACAATACAATACTTCAAAAACATCCTGATGGATACATATGGCTTCATAGTGGAGACATCGGATATATGGATAAAGATGGAGTATTCTTCTATCGTCAAAGATTAAAAAGAATGATTATCTCAAGTGGATATAATGTTTATCCATCACAAATAGAAGAAGTAATTGAAACACATCCAGCAGTTTTAAACTGTAGTGTTATAGGTATACCACATCCATACAAAATGCAAGTTGCTAAAGCATTTATTGTTCTCAAAGAAGGTTATAGTGCTTCACCAATGTTAAAGAATGAAATTAAAGAATTATGTAAGAAAAACTTAGCAGTATATTCTGTTCCAAAAGAATTTGAATTTAGAAAAAGTTTACCAAAAACTCTTTTAGGAAAAATCGATGTTAATAAACTAAATGATGGTGAAGAAGAAGAGTAATATGGGATTTTAAAGTTTCGAAAAATAGTTTAAAATCAGTTCAAACATTACAGCTTTATATGTATTATTTGATGGGATGTAGGTCAATCCAATTAAATGCAGAATATGACTTTAAGAATAAGATTAAGAAAATAGGTTTCTTTAATCCTAGATTATCTAAAGTTTATATTATGCCTGTATCATCAATTGATGATGCAACAAAACTTGAAGTAGAAAAAGATGTTATTGGATATAATGAAAATGAAATAGATCCTCATTTAATAAGGTTATTGGATAAAATAAAAGATAAAAAGTAAATGTTATGGTATTGCAAAAATAACATTAATAATCTATAATGAAATCGCAAGAAGAACTTTGGGTCGTAAGCTGTTTATAACACGCTCCATTGGGAAATCTGTTCGAACTTTTATAGTTTGAACTTAACATATAGAATATCAATTTCTAAAAGAAGTTGATATTTTTTTGTGTTTAAGAAAGGACAGATTTATAATGATTAATATTATTAGTAAAGAAATACTTATTGAGAAAGATTTAAAAAAGAAAATCGAATTTATATGTGATTTTTGTAATACTACTCCTATTTTTATAAATGGTAGTATCAAAAAGATTGAACATACTAATTTATCTTATATTGAACCTCATAGAATAATTATCAATGGAATAAATTTTCTAGCATTTAATTATTCAAAATCTCTTTATGTAGGAAATTTACAAAATAATATTGAATTTAATGAACTTGAAGATTTTATAAAATCATTTAATTAATTTATCATTTTTATCAAATATATCAACTTCTCTTTATATTGTTAAAAGGCATATCTATTGACTTTTATGTATTTTGTGATAGTAGATAGAACCAATAAATGACAAGCAGTATCCGTCTTTTATTAGAAAGTAGGTACACTATGGTCAAAATCATAAAATACTTTAAGAATTTATATATGTTAAATAATCGATTTATGAGGAGTCAAAGGTATTAGTTTTTAAGCTAGTATTTTTGACTCTTTTTTTGTATTTTGAAAGGGATTGATATTATGGAAATAGAAAAAATAAATTGTGGAATCTATATGAGAGTTCTAGAGAAGATCAGGCACGAGAAGGATTTAGTTTAGGAGAACAAAAAGAGCGATTAGAGGCTTATTGTAAATTTAATGGTTATCATATAGTTAAATATTATGAAGATACAGGAACTAGTGCTAAAACTGGCAATCACAGTCTAGAATACGAGCAAATGCTAGAAGATGGGAAAAAAGGTATTATAAATATGATTGTTGCCTTAAAATTAGATAGAATTACAAGAAGTATTAAAGACTGGGAAACACTTATGGACTACTCTGATACTTATAATGTTGCTCTTGCTTTTGTAAATGATAAAATTGATACAACTAATGATAATGGTAAAATGGTATCAAGAATAATGATGAGTGTTAGTCAAAATGAAATTGAAAGAACAAGTGAAAGAACTAAAGTAGGCTTATCTGGAGCTATTAAATCAGGTCATATTCCCCATCAAGCACCATTTGGTTATAAACATTTAGAAAAAAAACTTGTACCAGATGAAACAACAAAAGATGATGTTATTAGAATATTTAATTTATACCATCAAGGAAATTCATACCAGACTATTGCTAATATTTATAACAAAGAAAAGATATTTGGTAAAACTAATTGGTATGATTCAACTATATTAAAAATAATTGAAAATGAAATATATAAAGGAGATTTTGTTCATGGTAAAAGAACTAAGAATCCAACTTATTATGAAAATGTTGTTGAGCCTTTAATATCAAAAGAATTATGGGAAGAATGTCAAGTGCAACAAAAAAAGAATTCTAGAAGTTATAAAAGAACTCTTATTTATCTTTATTTACAAAAACTAACTTGTCATAAATGTAATAGGATTTTAGGAGGCAAAGCAACAACAAAGAAAAATGGAAATGTTTATTATTACTATTATTGTAATGATTGTAAAATTAATTTAAAAGAAAATGTTGTATCAGATTATTTTGATAATTTTATAGAAGAAATATGTGAGTATGATTCAGTAGTAAATGGCTTCTTCCTACCAATGCTTAAAAATAAAATAAATAACCCAAAAGATACTTTAGAAAAAGAGTTAAAAGAACAAAACATAAAACTTTAAAGAATTAGAAAAGCATATATAAATGGTGCATTTAATCTTTATGAATATAACAAAGAAAAAGAAATTGTTGAAGTTAATATTGAAAAATTAAATCATAAAATTAAAGATTGTGATATTACTGAAGAATTAAATCATAAAATTAAAGATTGTGATATTACTGAAGAATTAACTTTCACACCAGAAGATATTTTAATCAAACGAGATATTGATTATATAAATAAAATACTTTACCCAAAAGAATTTGAAGAACATACTTATATGTGGAAAGATTATACACGAGAAGAAAAATCAGAACTTATTATGAGATATGTTGATAAGATAACTTTAAAACTTGATTATAGAGGAAATCCACAAGTTGATGAAGTATTATTTAGAGAAAGTATTTGTAAACCTTGTAATGAACTTTATAATAGTGGTTATATAGATAAAACTGATTATGCAATTATTGGAAATATTGGTGGAATTAAATTAAGATTTAGTGAGTATCTTCCACTTGAAAAAGTTTACGAGCATATATTTAGATTAAGAGAATTTTATAATGTTGGTTATTATGAAGGAATTTATAACTATGAAGATAAAGTTATGTTCTTTAACTTCTATGATAATAGAAGAATTGTAAGAATATTTCCATTAGAAGAATATAAGAAAATGGATAAGATAGAAAAAATAAAAATGGGAGTTATCTTTGTTAAAAATGATGATAAAACTTGTCTTGATAATAAAGAAGAAATTTTTGAATATATTCCGCCAGTAGTAAACGAAACAATATATGAGTCAGATGAAGCAACAAAAAATAAAATAAATTTAAGTAGAACTGATTTAGGAGAATATGTACGAATTTATCACCCAGAAAAATATGATAAATATAAAGAATTTGAAAAAATGTGTAATGACATGAAATAAAAGTTTTTGCTTACTTTTTTCTAAAAAGTAATAACAAACGAACACGTTTTGTTTGCATAGCAAATGAAAGTGGGAAAAGTTTGTTTAAATAAATTATCAATAGTATTGATTGTTTTATCAGTCTTATAAAGTAAATCATTACGAAGTTTTGAGTTACTTTTAAGGCAGACGGTTTCTAAGGTGTTAAACCTTAGCCCCCATATCTTGATACTTGTGTCAAGATATCTAGGGGGTTATACATCTTGGCATGGTATAAATATCATACAAGATGTGTAAAAAAGGAGGTTTTATATGAACGAAGGTTTATCTTATTCATTTCATTTAGGAAGTGATAAAAACAAGAAAGCAAATGTAAGAAACAAGGCAAAAGAAAATGCTAGTGGTACTACTTCATTATCTAATAATACTATTCAAAATATTAAACAACTTGGAAAAGTTAATCATCATAATCTAAGAAAGTATGATAATCAATTAAAATTAATAAATACTATTAAGGGTACAAATGATATTATTAACGATGTGAAAGATTTATATTTAGAATTGTTTGAAGAAGCAAAATTAGAATACAACAACAAACAAAAACGAGATGATAGAAAAATAGAAAATTACTTTGATAAAATCAGTAATGATACTAAACATGATCTTGCTTGTAAAATAATTATTGAACTTGGAAATATGAAGTATTGGAAAAATAAATTTCAAAAATACAAATTAAAAATGGTTGATGTTTTTAAAGACCAAATTATAGATTTAGAAAAAGTTGTACCTAATTTTAAGGTGGCAAATGCTACTATACATTTTGATGAATCTAGTCCTCATCTCCATATTATAGGAGTTCCTTATAAAGATAATTGTAAAACAGGTTTATCAAGACAAGTTGGAAAATCTGATGTGTTTACTAAAGAATCACTAGTAGTTATTCAAGATAAAATGAGAGCAAGATGTATTAATGAATTTAATATTGCTTATGGTATGGATTCTAAATTAAAAGAAAAACAAAAAGGTAAAAATCGAGATATAACATCATATGAAAGAAAACTTTTTAATGAAAGAGTTAAAGGACTTAAACAAGAAATATCTAACCTTGAAAATGAAGTATCTGATTTAGAAGATAACAAACAAAATATTAATAAACAAATAACTAAACTTAATAAAGATAAAGAAGATATAAAAGATGAAATTGACCAAAAGAAAAAGATTAATAATAAAATTGTTTTGAAATCTAAAAATAAAATGCAAGATGAAATTAATAAATTAACTGATGAAAATAATCATTTAAGGTTTGAAAATAAAAAAATCAAAGAAGAATATGAACAATTAGAAGAAAAAACTAATTATTTAATTTATCATCTAAATAAAGTGTTTGAAAAACTTCCTGAGTTTATTCAAAAGATAGTTGAGAAATTATTTAATAATAAAGTTTTAACTCTATTTGGTTTCAAGCATGATTATGATCCTGAAGAACGAAAAGCAAATCAAGAATTTATAAAAAAACATAATTTATTTAATAAAAGGGAAATTGAGAAAGCAACTAAATACTTAACTGATGAAATGGATGAAGCTGCTGAAGAATTTTATAAAACAAAAAAAGACGATGGCTTAGAAAGATAAGTCATCGTTTTATAGTTTCAGTATCTGTTTGTGCTAGTTCCATAGATTTTAAATACTCTTTTAAAGCTGCAACCATTTTTTGATATCCTGCTTCACTCATATTATTTGCAATAAAATTATCATGAGCATATTGTCCTCTTCTTTCAGCTAAATGATTATCTCCAAAATCCCATATTTGGTAAGTTGATTGAAATTCCGAAAAACTTTTTCCATCAGATGCTTCAACAAAACTTCTAGCGGCATCAATAAATGAACCACCATTTTGAAGAATCCAATTTTCGATTCCAACTCCACCTAAACCACCTTGAGGAATTTCTCCACGATTAGGTTTATATGCTTCAGCTTTTTTTAATACTTGTTTTGCTAATAATATATTAGCAACAACATATTTATACTTTTCAGGATCATTTCTTTGAATAGTAGCAAGTCTATCTTGTAATGCCATATCAGTAGAATATGCTACTTTATCTGTTTTTTCAGTAAATGTAATATCAATATCTACACTCATACCAGTATCTATTGGGACACCTTTTAATCTAAAGTCTCCAGTACCAGTTAATTCAGAAGAGTTTTCTCGACCAAGGTTCCTTAATATAGTTTGCTTTAATTCACTTAATCTTGTAGGATTTGATAATATAGTTTTATCTAATCTCATCATAAAGTCAAAATCACCATCACCAGGTTTATTTGTTCCTCTTCCTGTTGAACCAGTATCAATTAATTCTACAAATCCCTCAGTTAAATCTCCATCAATATTAGTTTTTAGATGTAATCCTAATTCTTCAAGAGATTTTTTTATAACATTATTAATTTTTTCTCTTTTTGCTTGAACTTCAAAATTGCTTTGTTCTATTTGCTCGGCAAAATATTCAGTTTCTTCTGTAATTAAATTTTCAGAGAAAGTATAATTATTCTCATCATAATATGATAAGCCACTCATTTTAGTTCTTAATTCATCATAATCTTTTGGAGTAAATACAATTTTTCCTTCTTTATTAGCTACAGGAATATAAAAACCATTCATAGCAATTTCTAATCCTACTCGTGGATCATAATTATCCATAACAATATAATTTATTTCACTAGAAGCAAATCCTGTTCTAATTCCATAATGTCCTTGTCCTAAAACTCCAGTATAGAATACTTCCATTTTTGACATATCTCGTTTTGCTTCTAATGTTTCACTACTTGTTCTAGTAGTTATAAATCTATCATCATTTTTTAGTACAAACCATATAGGTCCATAAC
>OMUM01000131.1 GCA_900314225.1 uncultured bacterium
ATAAATCTAAAAAGAAGAAACACAAATAAAAATATTTGTGTTTTTATGATATAATAAATGTCGTGGTGAAATAAATGAAACGTAGTGAAGTAGATAGAACAAAATTAAGTCCAATGATGCAACAATATATGGAAATAAAAGATAAGTATGAAGATACAATTATCTTTTTTAGACTTGGAGACTTTTATGAAATGTTTTTTGATGATGCGATTCTTGCATCACGCATATTAGAGCTTACATTAACAGGAAAACAAGCAGGCCTTGATGAAAGAGTTCCAATGTGTGGAATACCCCATCACGCTTATACAAGTTATGCCGAAACATTAGTTGATAAAGGATATAAAGTAGCAATTGTTGAACAATTAGAAGATCCTAAACTTACTAAAGGTATGGTTAAAAGAGATGTAGTTCAAATTATTACAAAGGGAACAAGACTAGATACTGAAATAGACTCTAAATCTAACAATTATATTGCCAATATCTATAATTTTGAATATTGTTATGGAATAAGTTATGCGGATATTTCAACTGGAGAAGTATATGCTGAACTTATTGAAGGAGATAAAGAAAAACTAATAAAAGAAATAGTTAAGGAAAACTTTAAAGAAGTAATAGTAAATACAACAATAGATAGAGAAATAGTAGAAAGATTAAGAACAAATTATAATGTCTTAGTAACAATAACTAAAGAAATATTAGATTCCAATGAATATAGTTATATCTATAAGAATATAGAAGATGAAAGAATAATAGAAACTTTAAAACATTTATTATATTATATAATAGAAACAAAAAAAGGAGATCTTCATCATTTACAAGCTTGCCAAGTAATAAAGTCATCAGAATATCTTGAATTTGATTCAAATACTGAAAGAAATCTTGAATTAGTTGAAACAATTAGAACAAGGGATAGACAATATAGTTTGCTATGGCTTCTTGATAAATGTAAAACCGCTATGGGTAGCAGATTTTTAAAGAAATCAATACTAAATCCTTTAAGAGATAAAGAAGAAATAGAAAGAAGATATGACATTGTATCTAAATTAAGTACAGAATTTATTCTAAGAGATGATTTGATAAAATGTCTAGATCATGTATATGACCTTGAACGTATTGTAGGTAGAATTACTTATGGTAATTTAAATGCTAAAGATCTTCTTCAGTTAAAAACATCTTTAAAAGAATTACCTAGAATTAAGGAAATATTGAAAGAAATTAATTTTGATAAAGAAATAGATACATTTGAAGAAATATATACTCTACTTGATAAATCAATAGAAGAAGATGCTCCTTTTACCTTACATGAAGGACATCTAATAAAAGAAGGTTATAATACTGAATTAGATGAATTAAAACATATTAGTAGTAATTCAAAAGACTTTATCCTAGAAATGGAAAAAGAAGAGAAATTACGTACGGGAATAAAAAACTTAAAAGTTGGATATAACAAAGTATTTGGCTACTATATTGAGGTATCTAAAGGACAAAAAGATTTAATAAAAGATGAGTATGGCTATGAGAGAAAACAAACTCTTGCTAATGCTGAAAGATATATTACTCCAGTATTAAAAGAAAAAGAAAATATAATTTTAGGAGCAGAAGAAAAAATTATTAATATTGAATATAAATTATTTATGGATATTAGAGAAGTAATTAAAAGATATGCTGGATCACTTCAAAAAACAGCTAAAGTGCTTAGTGAAATCGATATGTTAGAATCATTTTCTATAGTTACTGATAGTTATAAATTTGTAAGGCCAAAATTAGTAGAAGATAGAACACTAAAATTAATTGAATGTCGTCATCCAGTAGTAGAACAAGTAATGAAAGACAAGTATATTCCAAATGATATTATAATGGATAGAACAACAGATATATTGTTAATAACAGGCCCTAATATGGCCGGTAAATCGACTTATATGCGTCAATGTGCAATAACTATTATTATGGCCCAAATCGGTTGCTTTGTACCATGTAAAAGTGCTACAATGCCTATCTTTGATAAAATATTTACACGAATTGGTGCTAGTGATGATTTAGTAGCAGGAGAGTCTACTTTCATGGTTGAAATGAAAGAAGCTAATTATGCCATCCAAGAAGCAACAGAAAATAGTTTAATTTTATTTGATGAATTAGGACGAGGTACAGCAACCTATGATGGAATGAGTCTTGCTCAAGCAATACTTGAATATATTCATGATAAAATAAAAGCCAAAACCATGTTTTCAACTCATTATCATGAATTAACAGTCTTAGAAAAAGATTTAAAACACTTAAAAAATGTCCATGTTTCAGCTATTGAAGAAAATGGAACAATCACTTTCTTACATAAAGTAAAAAATGGAGCCGTTGATAAAAGTTATGGAATTCATGTTGCCTCTCTTGCCCATTTACCAAAATCATTGATAAAAAGAGCTGATGAAATACTAAATGTTTATGAACATAAAAATAAAAAGAAAGAAACATATACCCAAACATCTCTTTTTGAATTAACTGAAAATAAAGAAAAAGAAGATAAAAATGAAATAGAAGAGAAAATAAAAAACGTTAATCCATTAGAAATGACGCCAATAGAAGCATTAAATCTACTTTTTGAACTAAACAAAGAAGCTAAGAAAAATAAATAATCTAGTAATATTAATTTAACTATGATAAAATTAAGTAAACTTAAGGAGGAAATTCATGAAAACAAGAAGTGAATTAAGGGAAATAATTATAAAAATACTATATGAAATAAGTATCTATGAAGAAACAGATTTTGATTATGATATAAATAGTTTAATTAAAGAACAATTAGAAATTGAAAATAATTATGTTCACGATTGTATCAATGGTATTATTAAAAATAGAGATGAAATAATAAAACTTGCTAATAAATATTTAAATGATTGGACTATGGATCGTCTAAATAAAGTTGATCAAGCAATATTATTACTTGGTATATATGAACTTATGTACACTGAAACTCCTTCAATAGTTTCAATCAATGAAGCAATAGAATTATCTAAGAAATATTCAGATGAAGCAGTTACTAAAATGATAAATGGTGTTCTTGATAAGATATATCATGAAGAAATTAAGTAGGTGATAATTTGAATGATAAATATATTACTGTTTCTCAATTAACTCGATATATTAAATATAAAATAGATAATGATATTAATTTAAATGAAGTATTTTTAAAAGGCGAAATATCAAATTTTAAAGCTCATAGTAGAGGACATTTCTATTTTACTTTAAAAGATGAGAAAAGCAGAATAAATGCTATTATGTTTGCATCAAATACTAAAAAAATTAAATTTATTCCGCAAGATGGTATGAAGGTATTAGTAACCGGTAAAATTAGTGTCTATGAAGCAACAGGAGGATATCAAATATATGTAAATGATATGTTAGAAGATGGAGTAGGTAATTTATATATAGCCTTTGAACAATTAAAAGAAAAACTAGAAAAAGAGGGTCTATTTAGAGAAGAACATAAAGTTAGAATACCAAAAATTCCTAAAAGAATAGGCGTAATTACTGCTCCAACAGGGGCAGCTATTAAAGATATAATTTCTACTATTAAAAGAAGATGGCCTCTAACAGAAGTCTATCTATTTCCATCTCTAGTTCAGGGGGATGCTGCAGCAGAGGATATAGTAAAACAAATAAAACGAGCTGAAGAATTTAATTTAAAATTAGACACTCTAATCGTTGGTAGAGGAGGAGGATCTATAGAAGACTTATGGCCATTTAATGAAGAAATAGTAGCTCGTGCCATCTATAATTGTCCAATACCAACAATTAGTGCTGTAGGTCATGAAATTGACTATACAATAGCTGACTTTGTAGCTGACCTTCGAGCTCCAACTCCAACCGGAGCCGCCGAAATGGCAGTACCACAATTATCAGATATGAAAAATTATTTAAGACAAGTAAATATCAGGCTCAATAATACCATAAATAATCTAATAAAAACAGATAAAAGAAGACTATCAGATATTTTAAATAGAAATATCTTTAAGAATCCTATAAATATTTATCAAACAAAAGAATTACAATTCGATAGTTTAATAGAAAGGTTAAAATTTAGTCTAACTAGTTTAATAAATATAAAAGAAAAAGAATTAATCAAAATAAAAAATTCCTATATTTTAAAAAGACCACTAGATATAATTGAAAAAAAAGGTAATAAATATTTACAAATAGTCTCAAAACTGGAACCATTAAGTCCTTTAAAAACATTGCAAAGAGGTTATACTTTAACTAAAAAAAATAATAAAGTAATTAATAGTTCTAAAGATTTAAAAAGTAAAGATAAAATAGAAATAAAATTTTATGATGGTGAAATTAATGCAGAAATATTATAAGGAGGAAATATGGCAAAAGAAGCAAAAGAAGAAGAATTAAGTTTTGAAGAAAGTTTAACAAGCTTGGAAGAAATAGTTAAGAAATTAGAAACAGGGGAAGTTCCATTAGATGATGCAATAAACGAATTTACTAAAGCAACAAAACTTGCTGCTAACTGTGATAAAAAGTTAAAAAATGCAGAAGAAGCAATTACCAAATTAGTAAAAGAAAACGGAGAAGTACTAGATTTTAAAGTAGAAGAATAAAAAAGAGTCAAGTAAATCTTGACTCTTTAATCTTTAAATAATAGCAAAGAAGCAATATCAAATTCTTTATCATCATCTAGTGGAACATATAAATCCTTATCTTCATCAGAACTCTTTCTAATCATTACATCTTTTGGATCATTTACATTAGATAAATAAATATAATTTTTACCGTTTCTCATTTTTTCTTTTAAAATATAATAATCTTTATTATCAATAGAAATTATTTCAACATCTCCCATTTAAATACCTCCATGATTTATATTCTTATTAGAATCTTCTGTTGTAGTATTTTTTTCTCTTTCTTTTTTCATCTGTTCTAATTGATTTTTCTTATCATTAACGTCACTACTTAAAAGAACCTCTTTATACATTTGCTCATTGAAATCATCCTTATCTTTAAAACCATTATCTTTATAAAAATGATTAAGATCTTCATAATCGCAAAATTTAAGTACACAACTTAATTGATTATCATGATCATAAGAAGGCATAGATTTACTGCAAAAATAAACTGCTTCACAAAAATCCATTTTATTATCATCAGCATAATCTTCCATATCTTTAGCAACAGTATAATAATCAATCCAATACTTACCTGGAGCAGATGCTGGATGTATATTATCTTTAATAACTTCAAGATAAAATTCATTTGCAGCACCCTCTACAACAATTTTGTCTTGAATATCTTTTACACCGGCACCACCTAATAAAATAGCAACAGTTGTTCCCGCGGCAACTAGCATATATTTTATTCTTCTAATTTTCTTTTTTCTTGCTAATTTTTCCTTTCGTTGTCTATTTCTTCGAGCAGAGCCACCAGAAGTAGATTTTCTTCTTAAATCATCATAAGAAGATGTATTCCTTTGACTATTAGTCTTATGATTAGTATTTACAAAATTTGGAATATCGATTCGATCATTATTATTCATCAAATTCACCTCTATTATAAATATATATAAAATAACTTCTAATGTCAAAATAAACAATTAAAAAAAATGTCAAAAAAAGTATAATTATATAGAAATTGCTAAAAATATAATTGAGGTGTAATTATTATGAAAAATAAATTATTTCAATTTTTACTTATATTGTTTTTAATTCCACTTAATATTTATGCTATTCCAAAAAAAGTAATAGTAGGTGGAGAGACAATTGGTATTGAAGTATATTCTGATGGAATATATGTTGTAGGATTTTATGAAGTAAATAATAAAATGATAGGTAAAGATGCTGGCTTTAAAGTTGGAGATATAATAAAAGAAATAAATAATGTTAAAATTAATAACATAAGTGATATAAATAATTTAATAAAAGAAAGTAATACATATGATTTTAAAATAATTAGAAATTATAAAGAAAAAGACATTTCATTTAAGTTAGAAGAAAAAAACAATATAATTAAAACAGGACTATATGTTAAAAATAAAATAGATGGTATTGGTACACTTTCTTATATCAATCCAGAAACAAAAACATTTGCCTCTTTAGGTCATGAAATATTGGAAAGTAATTCTATGTCTAAATTCATAATAAACTCAGGAAATATATATAAAGCTGAAGTTACAAATATAAAAAAAAGTGAGGAAAGAATTCCTGGAGAAAAACAAGCAAATATTAATTTTGCTGAAACAATTGGTACAATAGATAAGAATGAAATAAATGGTATCTATGGTAAATATAATGGTAAAATAAATGAAAATAATACAATAGATGTTGGCAAAAAAGAAGAAATAAAACAAGGCGAAGCAATTATTAGAACAGTAGTTAATAATGAAACTAAAGAAGATTTTAGTATAAATATTTTAACCGTTGATGAAAATGATTCTGTAAAAAATATTTTATTTGAAATTACAGATTCAAAATTATTAGATAAAACAAATGGTATTATTCAAGGTATGAGTGGTTCACCAATAATTCAAAATAATAAAATTATTGGTGTAGTTAATTATGTAGTATTGGATAATCCAAAAAGAGGCTATGGTATTTTTATAGAAAATATGTTACAAGAAGAAGAAAAAAATAAATAGAGAAACTCTATTTATATATTAATATAACCTTCACCATTTTCTTTTGGATCACCTTTATTATATTTAGCAGAAATATATTTAATATTAGGATTTTTATTATTATTAGCTTCAATTATTTTATTTATATCAATATTTGCCGTTGAATTATCATTAGCTTTTTTCTCATATACCATAGTAGCAACTCCAGTATTAGAAACAGATATTCCTTCTCCATAGCCGCTATCTAAAGTCTTCGAACCAACTAATTTCATATTCTTTATACCAGAAGATGTATCATAAACAGTCAAAGTAGTTTTATTTTTACCATAAGATCTAGACTCAATAAAATAGTCTTTACCATCCTTATGATAGGTTGCGATACCTTGAATACCATTATCTGCATTAACTGTTTCTTGATTATAATAAGTATATTTTTTATTAGCTTTATCATATGAAATATCCCCATAAACAAGTTTGCCATCTTCAGCAAATCTAGCAATAAATAACTTTTTAGCATTATTATCATAATATAATGTAGAAGCTGGATAATTTGTTTTTTTAGAGCCATCTTTTAAGGTAGTGTAATTTATAGAAACATTAGAATTAAGTTTAACCGAAACAGCACTATCCGAATTTTTTAATTTAATTAAATTATCATAATCATAGTAATCAGCTTCAACATCACTCACCATATTTCCTAATTCTTTTATAACATCTAAGGCATCATCCATAGTTGCTGCCTTTGGAACATCACCAAAATAAATCACTTTAGAATTATTACTTTTATTTATTTCTGGTCCTGTTCCACCAACAGAATAAGCATCTATTACTTCCATATCAACATCTTCTTAAAAAGAATATAACACATAATACTTTAAAAATAAATATTGTAATTAATACTAAATCAATGTTAAAATTATTATAGAAAATAAATAGAGGGTGTAAATATGTATATAGATTTAATAGTTTTAATAATTTTAATGATTGTAGTTATAATGTTCTTCAAAAGATTCTCATCATTTGTCTTCTTTATCGCAATAGTAGATATATTTTTAAGAATTTTGACATTTATAAAAAATAATATTGGTCTTCCTGATGTAGCAGCATTAATAGGTAAATACTTGCCAGAAAGTGTTTTAAACATAATAAATAAGTATTGTAGTAGTATTCCACTCTTAAATACTATATTAAGTTGGGCATTTATTATAATTATGATTATATTTTTATCTTACATAATTAAAATATTTATTCATAAAAAGAAAATTTAATTAGATTCTAATTAACGACAAATTAGTCGTTTTTTTATTTATATAATAATCATGGTGATAAAATGAAAATATATATAGAACTAATATTCATAATAAATTTCTTGATAGACTTTATGATATTATATGGAACAAAAAGATTACTTAAAATAAATAAGTCTAATATAAGATTATTATTTGGTAGTTTAGTCGGATCATTAACAATATTTATATTATTAATAAATATAAATAGTATAACTTTAATATTATTAAAA
>OMUM01000155.1 GCA_900314225.1 uncultured bacterium
CTAAAGAAAGACTTGAACATATACAAAATGTTATGAGAGAAAAATGTATTGATACTTTTAATAAATCTTTTGAAAAAGAAAATGCTACTTTAAAAACTAAAGAAAAAGGAAGAAATAAAGATATTCATGTTAAGGATATGGTTAATTATCAAGAACTAAAAAAAGAACTTGAAATTAATAAAAGAAGTATTGATAAAAACAATGATAAGATAAAATCGATAAACAACTCTTCAAAAGAGTTGAAAGATTTATTATCTGGTTTAGAAGAATCTAGACTTGGTGGTTATAAACTTAATAATAAGCAAAAAGAAAGATTACAAGATTTAATTAAAGATGTTGAATCTATAACCGATTATTTTGATAACTATAAAAATATAATTAATAATATATCTTCAATTAATGATAATTTAAAATATCAAAAAGATAGAAATAATAAAGTTGAAAATGATAACAATAAACTTATTAAAGAAAATCAAAAACTAAAAATGAAAAATACTGAATTAAAAGAAGATAGAGATTTTGTTCATGCAGTTATGGATAAAAGATTAGATGAAAGAAAAGACTTTATAACTTATTTATGTAAAAATGCTAATAGCAAAGACCCAACTACTTCTAGATTTTTTAGACAAGTTGTTAATGATATGAATAGCAAAAATTTAATAACTGACAAAGAACATAGAGTTATATTAAATCCACCTAGAACAATTAATAAATCAGAAATAAATAAAGCACTTAGTTCTATTAATAGAGAAATGGACGAGGCTGCCGAAGAATTTTATAAGGCAAACAAAAGCGACTACGAATTGTAGTCGTTTTTTCATTGTATTCTAACCGCCAATGGCACTTTTGTATAACATATATCCAATACCAACAGCTATACCTATAACAAAAGTAACAATTAAAGCTAAAGTAATTGTGTTAGCAAATCCACTTGATGATGTGTGATTAGATTGATTATTATTTGTCTTTTTCAAAACTTTTGGTTTATCAATACTTTGTGAATTTGCTTTTTGTTCAACTTTGGCTTGTTGAAAGCTTGATATATTTTGTTCTATTTGTGCTTTTTGTGTATCACTTTTTGTAGATTGATGTTGTGTCATTTGAGTAACTACGCCTGAATATTCCTCTTTATTTTCACATCCCATATTCATAGCATTAACAACATTATTTTTTGCACTTTCAATAGTCCTTTGTTGATTTGCTAAAACTTGATTTGTTTCATTAATGACTTGTTTTTTTCTTTCTAACTTAGTTCTTTTGTCTTTAACGGATAATTCTTGTGAATCGACAATTTTAGATATTTCATCAACGGTTGATTTATCTTTTTTATCTGCACCATCAACGCATCTTTGCATAAGCCCATTTAAAGATGTTCCAACTGCTACGGCTAAACTTTCTGAATCAAGTTCATCACCAACATTTGCTAATGTACCATTAACAATTTGACCAACCATATGAGTTTCATATGTTAAAGCTACAGCTTGATGTGATTTATATGCTTCTTGCAATTTTGGATTATTTTGTCTTGCAATAACTGGATTATAAGGGCCTTTTATCATTTTATCATTAACCATTTGTTCTATGTTAGTTATTAATTCTTGACCTTTATCTAAATCCTCAAATGCTGATAAAGAATGAGCATCAATCCCTTTTAAAACTTTAACATCATAATCCTTAGCTATTTGCCAAAACAATGGATGAGGAATTCCTAAATTACCGTCATTTAGAAATTGATTATTTAATGCATTGCCTAAGTTAATTTCAATTGGTATTCCCATTTCTGCTGCTTTTTGACAAATCATATGACTTGCCTTAATACAATTTGCTTCAAAAGAAGCTTTATTCTCATCACTTATTGTATCTCTAAATTCCATAAAACAATCAGGATGAGCAACTATATCAAATAATCCACTTTCTATTCCTGTACATACCATTTGGGCATATTCTAACGGATAATTTGGATTGCCTTTTTGTGATACCATTTGCATACCATTTTTTACAAAATGTTGTCCTAATATCATGTAATCCACTTTTTCTCTCATTTCTCCTAAAAATGACTCTTTCATTGGATCAAATTCAGCTTCAAATCCAGCTAATATAGTCATATCAGGATTTTCCTGTTTCATTTTATTAATTGATGCTATATATCCATCTACTTCTGAAAGCATCATTCTATGATCTTCATCAGGAAATTCTAAATCCGGATTAGGAACATGTTCACTAAATCCAAGCATACTAATACCAGTTTGTTTTGCAGCTTTTAGTATTTCTTCATCACTAACATATTCTGAATGTCCTGATCTATATGTATGT
>OMUM01000133.1 GCA_900314225.1 uncultured bacterium
ATCAAGTGAACTCTTATTACCAGCCATTTGTCTATTTAACATCCAAAAAGCTGCTGCAATAATTATCACAATAGGTAAGAAATTAACAAGTATTGTAAGCAATGAAGATCCAGATGGATCAGGTTCAACAGTAAGTTCAAAATCTTGAGCATCACTTGCCTTAACAATCTTCTTCATTACCTCGTCACTTAAAGGTAAAGTTGAATCAAAAGACTCATTTTCTTTATAACCATCCAACTTACCACTAACATCATAAACATATCCATTACCTCTAGGTATGATAGTTAACTCAGTTATTTCACCTTTATTTAATTTTTCAATAAATTTATCATATGTTAAATCATGTACTTTAGTACCAGAAATAAATGAAAAGTAAACTATTCCTAACATGATAACAAAAATAAACAAATAAGGTAATAAACCTCTTCTAACAACTTTTTTATCAATTTTATTATTCACAAATTTTCCTCCTTAAATATATTTCAATATTATATCATAAACATCGGTTTTCTTTTTGTCAAATTTAGATTTCTTTATTCCTGGAATCCAAACAACATTTCCACGTGAATCAACAACAATTGGCCAACTATCACGCTTCTCCAATGATATTTTCTTATCAATAAATATATCTTTAATTTTTCTAGAACCATTTAGTCCTTTAACAAAAATTCTATCCCCAAACTTCCTAGTCCTAACAATTAAAGGTAAACAAACTTCACTACTATTAAGTCTACAAATATTATTACTATTACCTTCAACTGAAAAAACCTTTTCAATATAATGATTATTTGGAAGCATAACATAATTATCAAACTCAATCTCATAAGAAGATATAACATCAATATTTCTCTCTAAAGTAAAATAATTATATGACTTCTTAGCAACAACATCATTAGGTAAATTAATAATACTATTAGCTTTATGACTTCTAATCAAATCTAATATTAAATCAATATGTTTATCCCCAACAAGTATCAAATCATCTTGATAATAATCTCCTAACATATAATATAAAATTTCTTTTTGAATAAACTCATCTTCCAATAAAAACTTATCAATAGCCAACTTATTATCTTCAAATACTCTTTTAATAGCTTTATCTGTCTCTTTAACAATAAATTTATTAGCAGCATTTAAAGTATTACTAAATTTCAAAAACTTTAAATGAACATCTTTATCTTCTTGTTTAAGAAATGGTAACACATATTTACGATACCTGTTTCTAGTATATTTATCTTTATCATTAGAATCATCTATATAAAATTTAACATTATTTTGAATATCATAATTCTTTAAATCTTCTTTAGTATAATGTACTAAAGGTCTAACTATTTTATAATCATCCATATCAACAATATATTTAAAACCACTATATCCATTTAAATTAGAACCTCTAACTATTCTCATTAAAATAGTTTCCATTAAGTCATCACCATGATGAGCAGTCATTAAATAATCAGCATTGTATTTATGAACAATATTTTCAAAAAAATTATATCTTATATTTCTAGCCTCATTATGAAAGTTATCATCACCATATTTTTCTATAACCATACTTTCAAATAATAAGTCATTATCTTCACAATATTTTTTTAAAAACACAGCTTCTTCATAGCTTTGTTTTCTAACATTATGATTAACATGAGCAATAATTAAATTTAAACTATATTTTTCTCTAATTTTTAAAAGCATATCAACAAGTGCCATAGAATCAGGTCCAGTTGAACAACCGACGACTATTGTATCATTATTCTTAAACTTAAAACAATTATCAATATTAATCATAGTCTCCCTCCAGTCAAAAAATATTATAACATAATTAATCAAAAAAAAAGAAGAATATTAGCTTTTATCATCGGGAATTTGTAAAACATATTCTCCATCTTTAGAATAAGAATATTTTTCTCTTGCATACCTTGCTATATAATCAGGATTCTGCAATTTTTTAGCATCCACTTCTAATTCTTCTTGTTTTTCCTTAAGAGATGTAAGTTCCTTATTAAGTTCTTTCTTTTCTTGATATTTATCAACTATTTCTATCCAATATTTTCCAATAGAGAATGTAACAGAAAAAATAATAAGAAAAGAGCCTAAAATTAATAAAATATTCTTCTTACGTCTTCTACCTAATTTTTGTATTTTTTTAGCCATCACATTCACCTACCTTTTCAAAATATATTATATATCTAAAAAAAATAAGTTAAATATTTAAATTTATATTTTTATTATAATTTACATTTATTTACGATTGTTTTTATAGAAATTATAACTTACTAAAAATCCAAATATAATTAATAAAAGAAAATATAAATGTAAAATACCATTATTAATATGATTTAATACTACAAAATAAAATAAACCTACAAAAAGAAACATTGCAAAATAATAAAAAAGCTTTAATCTATACTTCTTTCTAAATAAATATTTATAATTAATTACAAACATAAAATATAAAAAAACTCCATATATAAATGAAAAAAACATACTAAATATTTGAACAACCAAATTCATCATTTAAATAACCTATTAAAGAAACTATCTTCTTCTTTCTTTTTATTTTCTAGTATATAACTAATTGAATCAATTGTACCCTTTATAGTAACATTACCTGCTAAAGTATCTAGTTTAATTAACTCCAACCCATCTCCTTTAATAACCATAAACCCCATTGTCGTTTCAAGAATAAAATGTAATTTATCAAATGTTTCTATTTTTTTTACTCCAGTAATTACTAAAGTCTTTCTTTCAAGTAAACTAACACTATGATTATAATTATTTATTGCTGAATTATCTTTATCCATATTATTCTCCTCCTAACAAAATATATGTCAAAAGAAAAATAATAGTACAAAAAAAGATGCCTAAGCATCTTCCTTTTCATTTGGTTCGTCTTCAGCCTTTTCATAAGCATCCAAAATAGCATCCTCAAACATAGAACGAACTTCAGGATTAATTGGATGAGCAATATCTCTATATGCTCCAGTAGCAGTCTTACGACTAGGCATAGCTATAAATAAACCGTTGTCTCCTTCAATAATACGAATATCATGTACAGCAAAACTATCATCTAATAATACAGATGCAATTCCTTTCATACGAGATCCTTCCTTATTAATTTTACGTACATTTACAGATGTAATCTTCATTACGATTTTCCTCCCTCTTAAAGCGTTACCACTTTATAATTCAATTTTATAATAATATTTATAAAAAAGCAATAACTTATTTACATTATAATATTCCAAAAAATAAACTAGTTATTTTAAAATATATAAAAGAAAAAACTAAATTAAAAGAAAAAAACAAATATATATTATAAACTAATCTAAAATAATAATTAAAATTATTAATCAAAATAGAAAATAAAATTATTATTCTAAAAAAATTAAAAGTATTAATCTAAAAATTAATTATAATATTTTTAAATTATCAATAATTAAATCACTATAAGTAAAAGACATGGTTTTGCCACTATCAGTAATTATTGTAAAAATAGCTGGATAAGCTTTATTTATATAACCAGAAAAAGTTTCATTTTGATTTCTTGGTCCCTTATAAAAAAAAGTATTAGGAACTCCTAAATTTTTAAAAACTATTCTTTTCGCAACATCTATATTCATCTAGGATACCCCACATACATTGTTCCATTCGTAATAATTCCTCCTATTCCATCGCTACCATATTTTGTCTTTTTTATCATATTTATTAAATCAATACTTTGTCCTCTATCAGATAAAGCAATAGATGTTGCAATTATTGCTGGATCTAGAGCATGAATATTAATTCTTTTTGGACTAGATGCAAAATTAGCCCCTGCTTGAATTAATTTTTCATAATTAGACTGACATGCTCCAGCAATAATAATCAGTTTATCTTGTCCCCTCTCATACTTTCTTGCTTCTTTTATAGCAGCTACAAAATTAGCTGAATTCTCATAATTATTTAAATCATCTTCATTACCTATTTTAGAATAAAAAGCATCATGTCCAGTAATTACTACAATATCCGGTTTATAATCTTTAATCAAACTAATAATTTTTTCAGAAACACTCTTCTCATCTAAAGTAATCCCATTAGCCTTAATTCCCATACTCTTATAAAACTTCATACACCTATTTAAATAAACTCTATCACCATCAATATGTAAAACTCTACCCGGTATATAAAAATAATTATCTCGATCCATATTAATTTCTGATATATTTCTTTTTATTATTGACTCATCATCACTATTATTATCATTTTCTTTAACTAAATCAGATATATCAGCATCTGCATAAAGTCTTAAATCTACTCCTCTTAAAAGAACAATATTATTATTTATATCCATAATTTCAAAAATAATATCATTATTATATGAATTTCGACTAACTAAATCTCCAATCTTAAAATTCAATTAATCATCTCCCATAAATATATATGTAAAAAAAAATAAAATAGTCCGAAACTATTTTATATATAAACAATTAGCTAAATCTACAAATACTTCTACAGGTAACATTTCTGCTCTTACCGATGAATTATATCCATACTTATTAAGCACCTTTTCCACAACCTCTAAATTATACTTTTTCAAATTATTTTTAATAGTCTTTCTCTTAAATTGAAAACTATCTCTAACAATTTTTTCAAAAAAAGTAAAACTTTCTAACTTTAATTTATCTTTCTTCTCTCTAAAAGAAACTATTACACTATCAACATTAGGTTCTGGAATAAATTCATGACGTGAAACAAAAAACTCTTTTTTTATATTATAAAAATAATTTAAAAGAACCGTAATTGAACCATATTCCCTATTACCAGGTTTAGTAGAAAATCTATCACCTACTTCTTTTTGAACCATCATAACAATATTTTCAAAATGAATTTCTGATTCAATTAACTTCATAAGAATAGGTGTTGTAATATAATAGGGAACATTACTAATAAAATAAATTTTATTATAAGAATATTTCTTTATATCGTTAATAATATTAGAATTTAAAAAATCTTGAAAAATAATTTCAACATTATCATAATATTCTAATTTAGCAGCAAGTTCACTTTTTAAATCAGTATCAACTTCATACGCTAAAACATTTTTAGAAACATTAGCTAGTTCCCTAGTTAGAATTGCTCCTCCTGGACCAACTTCAATAACTAAATCTTCTGGCCCAATTCCACTTACAGAAACAATTCGTTTAACAATACTTTTATTTTTCAAAAAATTCTGTCCAAGCTTCTTTTTAAATTTAACATTATATTTTTCCATAAATATCACCACTAATAAAAATTAATTAAAGAAAAAAAAGAAGTCTAACTCACTCTTTCTCTTTTTACTAAAATATTACTAATTTTTAGTATATCATAAATAATAATCAACGCAACACCTATAAAGAAAAGTATAAAAACATTAGATGGTCTTTTAAAGAAATCTTGAATATAACCAATTTTAGGTATAACAAATAAAACCTTACCATATATTTGATTAGTTAAAACAGTTGATTTATCTGCTACTAAATTATTATCTCCCTTAGTAGTATAAATAGAATTATCTACACTTACATTCTTTTTATCAATAATTCTATGAGTTATAGTAAGACCTCTATAATTAATATTACTAGAAGAAAAACTAATAATATCACCAACTTTATATTTATCTTTATCAATTCTTTTAACAACAATACCATCATTTATATTTATTGTTGGAACCATACTTTGAGAAACTATTACATAGCCATTAAATAAAGGACTCTTCTTACTATTACTATTTAAATTAAAAAACAAATCACCAAAATATATTACTAAAATAATACCTATTAAAATCAAAAAACAAATTATAGAAATAATAAATGATTTACCAACAAAAGATAAAATATATTTTAACATATTTGTATTTTTCTTAGTTTCTTCCATTATATATCACCAACTAAATTTATTATAATACCTAGTATAAAAAAATCTATACTTATAAAATAAAAAAGAAGTAAACTTTACACCTCTTTTTATTATGCTTTACCATTTATTAAAACAGCAACTGAGTAATTTCCACTTTGCATCAAACATGTATCACTCATCCATAATCTTAAACGATAATTAGTCGTTTCATCTTTACTTATTTCATTCTTATATAAAATCATACTACCTTTTTTAGAACCTAATTTAGAATCAGCAGTAATACCCTTAAAATTAGTTGGTCCAAATACTTTTTCATATGTACCATCTACTTCTTTTTCTAAATAAATTTTAATATCTGAATCATTAATAGTTGATAAACCCCTATTTTTTTCAATAGAAATTTCATAATTAACATTACTTGCTTTATTTAAATCAACTTTTACTGAAAAATCAAAATATGAGCCATCAGTATTATTTTTTATACCAACAATATCAGAAGTAGGTGTCATACCATTAATAGTTAAACCAGAAGTATTTCCAGTATAATTTAATATAATATTTCCACCCTTTAATTTCTCATTAACTACTTTTGGCTTTTTATTATGCACAATAGAAAAACCCATTATTAAAAAGATTGCTAAAAAGCAACATATTGAACAAGCAATTATCCAAAATTTCTTTGATAGTTTTTTACTTTCATCACTCATATTTAAACACTCCTCACATATATATCAAATGAAAAGCATTCTTTATCTTTATTAATTGAATATAAATCAGAAACCCATACACGTAATTTAAATTTTTCTTTACTTTGATTTTTAATAGTTCCAGAATATAAAAGTTTTGCATTAGGTTTATCACTTAAAACAGGTAAAGAAGCAAATGATGGTAATTTATTTTCTTTAAATCCGTCTAATGGCTCATCTTTAGAATTTGTTAAATAAAATATTACATAACTTTTGTCAATTACTTTTTCACATTTATTATTTTCTTTTAAATAAACTTCATATGTAATATTTTTTGAATAATTATTCTCAATAGTAAACTCATTATAACCATGTATTTTATCTTCAATATTAGAGCCATCATATTGTTTACCAAGTTCATTTGAAATTGGTAAAGTATTCTCTAAATAAACATTTTTTGAAGTCTTAAAACTAGTATCTAAAACATACTTCTTATTTTTATTATCTTGGGCAGTTTTATACAATGAAGTAAATGCAAAAGACAAAACAAACATAACTAAAACTACAATTAATGCTAAAACAAGTTGTTTCCTATCTTTTCTAACCATATCAACACCAACCTATTATCAAAAAAAG
>OMUM01000172.1 GCA_900314225.1 uncultured bacterium
TTGTTAACTCCTTAAGTAACTTCAAAGCAACATCTAGCATTAAATCACCACCTAACAATATTGTAACAAATTTTACTAAAATTGTCTTAAAATTTATTTAATATATAAGAATATAGACATCTAAAAAGTAAAACAAAAGAAAAGAACCAAAATGGTCCTTTATAAATAATGTATAAATTAGTTAACAGCATCTTTTAAAGCAGATCCAGCTTTAAAAGTAACAGCTTTTCTAGCAGCAATCTTAACTGTTTCTCCAGTTCTTGGATTACGTCCTTCACGTGCAGCTCTTTCTGAAACAGCAAATGTTCCAAAACCAACTAATGGTACTTTATCTCCCTTTGCTAAAGCATCAGTAATAGCAGCTAAAGTAGCATCAATTGCTCTTGTAGAATCTGCTTTAGTTAATCCAGTTGCAGTTGCTACTGCTTCTACTAACTCAACTTTTTTCATTATTATATACCTCCCTATATTTTATTAAGCATCTTTTATGCTTACATATTAAAATTATCATGTTTTATATTAAAAATCAATAATATTTGCTATTTTAGTGAAGTTTTTTATTGATATCTTCAAGTAAATAAATAATATGCCCAACAGCAAAAATACAAACAGAAATAACAAATCCTACAAACCAAATTAATACCATTAAAGAATAATTAAATTGATTAACACAATTAGAAGAAAAATAATAAGTAGAAGCTTTACAAGTAGAAAATAAATTTCCAAATATAATACCTAAGAAAAATATAATTACAAATAACCAAAAAGAAAACAATTGATAAAAATTATAATTTCTTTTCTCTACACTCTTCTTTAAAGATTTAGTCCTAGGAAATTCCTTTTTCTCTTTACTTACCTCATCAAATAAATCCATTATTTATTATCTCCTTTCTTTTTATTATTCTTAGAATCTTTTTTATCTTTCTCATTATTATCATTTAACTTTTTAGAAATTTCTTTAGTATCATCAACAATCTTATCTGTAGTATCTACTATAATATCATTAACTTTATTAATAGATTCTTTTATATTATCCTTAATTTCATCAAAATTACCACTATTATTAATACTTATTTTATGACTATCTAAATAATCTCTATATAAATAAACATATCTACCAAATAACACAACATAAATACAATCTAGAATAGCTAAAATAACGCCTTTTATTTCTACAACAGATATTAAATTAATACATAAACTTAGTACTCCAAGTATAACTACTACATAAAAATACCAATCATTATCAAATTCATTAAAAGGAGAATCTCCTAATCTATATTCTTTCCAATAAGAAGTATCTCTAAACATAGTATGAGAAAAATATACTAGAAAGACAAAATTAATAATAAAATCAAATACAGTACTTAAAGTAAAAGATTGAAATAAAGTAAGTAAAGAAGTAATTGTTGATATTAAATATAAAACTAACAAAAATAAATTTAAGTAATTAAAATACTTCTTTCCTATTTTAAATTTCAACAACACAAAATAAATTAATATTAAAACATAAGTAATATTATGGTTAATCATACTGGTTATTAATTTAAATGAATTATCTCCATTAGCTGCAAAAGACTGACTGCTAATCATTATAAATAATATAGTAATTATAATTAAATTAGTAATTACATTTGCACTATTATACCAATTCTTTTCATCTTTTTCCAAAATCATCACCTTCTATTAAATTATAACATTAATCAAGTACATTTAAAATACTTTTTCTTTTAAACTTATTTAACTTATGATACAATAAAAACGAATTGGAGGGGATATTATGAAATTACCTACAGTTGCTTTAGTTGGAAGACCTAATGTCGGAAAAAGTACTTTATTTAATAAAATAGTTGGAAAAAGAGTTTCAATTATAGAAGATTCTCCAGGTGTTACAAGAGATAGAATATATCAGGAGGCAACATATAACAACAAAAAATTTTATTTAATAGATACCGGTGGAATAGATGCATCAGAAATGAATTTTAATACTGAAATAAAATTACAAGCATCAATCGCAATTGATGAAGCAGATGTTGTAATATTTATTGTTGATGGAAAAGAAGGTTTGACTTCAAACGATTTAATAGTAAGAGATTTACTTAGAAAATCAAATAAAAAAGTAATTGTTGCAATAAACAAAGTAGATGTTAAAGAAACTAAAAATAATTTATATGATTTCTATGAATTAGGATTTGATAATTATATTCCAATAAGTAGTATTCATAATACTGGTTTCATTGAACTTATGGATGAAGTAACTAAAGATTTTAAAGAAGTCGAAGAAAAAGAAGATACAAGATGTAAATTTTGTTTTATTGGTAGACCTAATGTTGGTAAAAGTTCTCTAATAAATGCTTTATTAAATGAAAATAGAGTTGTTGTTTCCCCTATCGCTGGAACAACACGTGACTCAATTGATTCTGTTTTAAAATATAATAATGAGGAATTTGTCATGATTGATACCGCAGGTATGCGAAAAAAAGGCAAAGTCTATGAAAATATTGAAAAGTATTCACTATTTAGATCAATGAAAGCTATTGATAGATCAGATATTTGTGTAGTCGTAATAAATGCTGAAGAAGGAATTAAAGAGCATGATAAACATA
>OMUM01000136.1 GCA_900314225.1 uncultured bacterium
AAAGTGGCGATAGCAATTAATAAATGACTGATGAAGTTTTAGAGAGGATTCTCTATTACGAAGAAGTCATTTGTGGATTCTAAGGCGACTAGTCTTAGCTCCCACATTTTGATGAGACTTTAGGGATTGTCAAAATGTATAGGGAGTTAGATATTTTGACATTATCAAAATCGTCTATCCTTTCAACACAAAGAAGCTCTAAAATGGAAGGAGGAAAATTATGGAACCACTTAGTTATTCATTCCACGTTGGAGTTGATAAAAACAAATCAAAATGGGGAAAACAATTAGCAAAAAATAGTAAGTTTGATAGCAAATCTCAGACTAATAATGCTATTCAAAATCAGGCTCAACTTACTAAAGCTGATAAGCATAATTTAAGAAAATATGAAAACAATCCAGAACAAATTGAAGTCATTGTTGGCACAAATAATTTGGTTGAAGATGTAAAAAATACCTATCTAGATTTATTTGAAAATGCTCGTATTGAGTTCAACTCTACTCAAAATAGAAAAGACAGAATGATTAACAATTACTTCAAACATATTGCAGATGACAATAAACATGATCTTGCAGTTCCTATCATTTTAGAGATTGGAGATATGTATTTTTGGAATACAATCTCACAAGAAGACAAAAGAAAAATGACTCAAGTTTTTAAAAATCAAATCAAAGATTTAGAAGAACTACTACCTAATTTTAGAATATCAAATGCAGTAATTCATTATGATGAATCTTCTCCTCATATGCATATTACTGGAGTTCCTTTTAAAGAAGGAAAGAAGAATGGTATGTCCCTTCAAGTTGGTAAAGCTACTGTCTTTACTAAAGAATCATTATTAAAAATACAAGATACTATGAGAGAAAAATGTATCAAAGAATTTAATGAAATGTATGAAGGAAACTATACTCTAAAGCTAAAACAAGAAGGCAGAAATGAAGATATTAATGTAAACGATATGGCTCATTATAGACAAACATCTAGGAACATTCAAAAGAGTCAAGAGTCTTTACAAAAACTAAATGATGATGCTGAAAAACTAAATGAGAAATCTAAAGATGTTTATAAATTAGTTAATAATCTTAAACAACAAACTTTAAATAAGAATAACTTCACTATCTCAAAAGAAGATATAGAAATGATTAATGACTATATCGAAGACTCTAGAAAAAGTACAAGAAACATTCTAGATACTAATGAGATAACTAATATTGTTAATGAGTATAAAGAAGACTTAGTTAATCATAAAAAAGAAGTTAGATATTATAAAGGACAACTAGAAGAAAAAGATTCTAAGATTAAAGATTTAGATGAAAGCAATAAGTATTTAGTAGAGTCTAACTCTGCTTTAAAAAAAGAAAACTTGAGTTTAAAAGAATGGATGTCAGTCCTAAAAGATAAGATTTACAAAATAAAAACATTGTTATTAAATGAAGTAATAAATAAGATTATTCCAAAATCCTTTTTCGAAAAATTAGAAAATATGGGTCTATTTAAAACTGAAAGACCTAATGAAAAAGAAAGGACAAGAGAATAATAAAAATGAAACATTACACAATGTATAAGTCAATTATGAAATATTTAACTGACAAAGATTTATCTTTAAATGCGAAAGGCTTTTTAAGTATGATTCTATTCAATGATGAAATAAATGCTTTAGAATTATCAAAGTATTGTTCTGATGATTTACAAACTATTAAAGACACAATGTTAGAATTAAGGATTGCTAAATATGTTAAGTTTGATCCTGAAACTAATATGCTTTTAACTGGTCCATCTCGTTATGATGAATGGGATGATGCAATTATAGAAGATCTACATAGAAAAGCTCAAAAGAAAAATAAATCTGATAAAGAAAGATAAAACAAAAAGATGAAATTCAATTTTCATCTTTTTAATTACAATAAAAATCAATTTTACTTTTGGAACTATAGGGAAAAAAACTAAATTATGCTATAATAAAATAGTATTTTACTTATAGAGGTGTATTGGTATGAAAAATAATGATATAAAACAATTAATACAAGCACTAGGTTTTGTAGAAATTAAAAAAGATGAATTATATGAAATGAGATATAAGGATTTTGATGTTTCAATAACACTAGACTTTAAAAATAAAAAAATAATTTATCCATCAGGAATAAAAATAAATGATAAAACGACGTGCAATTTTGAAAAACCAGAGAATTTTGTTGTTTTAGAGTGTATAGGCAGATTAATGAAAAAAGGATATAGACCAGAACATCTTGAATTAGAAAAAAGATGGAATTTAGGTCATGATTCTAAGGGCGGAAAGGCAGATATTTGTGTATATGACAAAGATGGATTAAATGTTTTATGTATTATTGAATGTAAAACATATGGTTCTGAATATAACAAAGAAATGAAAAATCTATTGTTTGATGGTGGACAGTTATTTTCATATTGGCAACAAGAAAGAGAAACAAAATGGTTGGTTATTTATGCATCTACTTTAATTGATGGAAAAGTAAAATATCAAATTGATAGTGTTAATTGCTCTGATGATGCCAATATTTTAGAATTGTCTAAGAAAGATGATTCTTTAGAAGTTTATTCTAAAGGACACACTGTCGGTGAATTGTTTAGGGCATGGGATGAAACATATGATAAAGCTTTGTATGGTGATGTACTTTTTTCAAATAAAACTCAAGCATATAATATTGGAATTAAACCATTAACAAAAAAGGATCTAGTTGATTTTGAAGAAAATAACAAAATTGTTAATAAGTTTGAGGAAATATTAAGACATAACAATGTATCAGACAAAGAAAATGCATTTAATAGGCTAATAGCATTATTCATTTGTAAATTAGTAGATGAAATGAATAAAAATGATGATGATATTGTTGATTTTCAATATAAGCATGGTACAGATACATATGAATCTTTACAAGATAGATTACAAAGACTACATAAGCAAGGAATGGATGATTTCATGAAAGAAGAAATCTTCTATGTTTCTGATGATTATGCTGAACAACTAGTTAAAACATATACCGGTCAAAACAGACAAAATATGATTAATGAATTAAAAAATACGCTTAAAATTCTTAAGTTTTATACTAACAATGATTTTGCTTTTAAAGATGTTCATAATGAGGAACTATTCTATCAAAATGGTAAAGTTGTGGTAGAAATGGTTGAATTATTTCAAAAGTATAGAATAATTGGATCTAATAATTTACAATTGTTAGGAGATTTATTTGAGCAACTACTTAATAAAGGATTTAAACAAAATGAAGGACAGTTTTTTACACCAGTTCCAATAACTAGATTTATATGGAATTGCTTGCCACTTGAAAGTCTTTTAATAAAAAACGAAAATATTAAATATCCAAAAGTAATAGATTATGCCTGTGGATCAGGACACTTTTTAACTGAAGGATTTGAAAAAATCAATAATTTAATTGAAAAAAACAATCGTGTTGTAGATAAAAACTGGGTTGAACACAAATTATATGGAATAGAAAAAGATTATCGATTAGCTAGAGTTTCTAAGATCTCATTATTCATGCATGGTGCAGGTAATGGAAATATCATCTATGGAGATGGACTAGAAAATTATAATGAAAAAGATATTACAAGTAATAGTTTTGATATATTAGTAGCAAATCCACCTTATTCGGTTTCTGGATTTAAACCACATTTAAAATTGAAGAACAATGGTTTCGCTACATTGCAATATATTTCAAATGATGGTTCTGAGATTGAAACATTATTTGTTGAAAGAATTAATCAATTAGTTAATAAAAATGGCTATGCTGCGGTTATTTTGCCTAGTCCAATACTAAATAAAGATGGTAATAGTTTTGTATCTGCTAGAGAATCAATTTTAAAACATTTTGAAATTAAATCAATAGTTAGACTTGGAAGTAAAACATTTGGTGCTACAGGACAAAACACAATTATAATGTTTCTTAAAAAGTTTGATGAACCACCAAAAAGAACAGAAATTGTTGAAGATTCAGTAACTGCAATCTTTACTCAAGAAGATTTTAGAAATTTTGAAGATAATGATATATTTGAAAATTATTTGAATCAAATAGATGTTAGCAAAATAGATTATATGAAATTCTTGGATAAAACTGAAAATTATACTGAATGGAAGAAAAATGAATATTTTAAAATGTATGTTGATTTTTTTGAAAATGGATCAGCTTATAAAACTAAAATTAAACAAACAAATTTTAAGAAATTAGAAGACCATGAAAAAATAAAAGAATTAAATAATATGTTTTATTCTATAGTTCATGAGATTGAAAAAGAAAAATTGAGATATTTTGGATACATTTATAAACAAAGAGTATTGATTGTGTATGGGCCAGACAATAATAAAGAACAAGAAAAATTTCTTGGATATAAATGGAGCGATCGAAAAGGAAAAGAAGGTATTCAAATTATCAATAACAAAGGTATGTTATTTTGTGAACAAAATAGCACTTTGAAAGAATCATATTCTGATCTAATTAGAAATCATTATGAAAATAATGACATTGAATCTAAACAACTTGAGAAATATTATTATTATCAAGATTTAAAAGATATGATTAACTTTGAGACTCCAAACTTTACAAAGAATATTAAAATTACGAAAATACGTAAATTAAAAAAGGATGACAGTTTGAAAACGTATAAGTTATCTGATAGAGAATTGTTTGATACTACAATTGGAGATAGAGTTCTTACAACTGATTTAAAAGAACAAAATGATAAAACAATTCCAGTTTATAGTGCAAATGTTAAAGAAATATTTGGTTATACAGATCAAAGAAATATTACAGATTTTTCTAAAGATTCAATTTTATGGGGAATAGATGGTGACTGGATGACAAGTGTTGTTGAAAAAAACAAACCATTTTATCCAACAGATCATTGTGGAGTTCTTCACACTTCTTCAGCCGACATTAATTCATGGTATCTAGCAATTGCTTTGGAAGTTGCTGGAACATATGAAAAATTTTCTCGTACAAATAGAGCTTCTACAGAAAGAGTTAATCAATTGAAGATTCAAGTTCCTGATATCAAGAAACAGGAAATTATTGTTAAAGATATTAGAAACATTGACCAAAAAATAGAGAAAAATCTTGATATTATAAAAGAGGAAAAGAAAAAAATATTAAATACTTTTGCTGAAATGTTTAATGCCTCTGAATTTATAAAAGATGGTAATACTATTAATATACCAAAAGAAAAAATATCTGTTTTGTGCGATGATGGAAGAGGTAGAGTTATTAATAACGAGTACATCGATGAGCACCCTGGTGAATATCCTGTATATTCTTCTCAAACATCGAATGATGGTATTTTTGGTTACATTGATACATTTGATTTTGATGGTGAATATATAACATGGACAACAGATGGAGTAAATGCAGGAACAGTTTTTTATAGAAATGGAAAATTTAATTGCACAAACGTATGTGGTACTTTAAAGGTTAAAGAACCGCAGAAAGAAAAAGTAGATATGATGTATCTATCGGTAGCCTTAAGTGTTACTGCACCTTATAGTGTATCTAATGTTGGTAATAATAAACTAATGAATGATGCAATGAAAAACGTATATGTTCCATTACCATCAATAGAAAAACAAAAAGAATTCTCGAACAGAATTATAGAAATTAACAAAGCTATAACTGAGAATATAAATAAGAATATCAAACTAACAGAAGAAAGAGAAAAAATACTAGATAAATATTTTAGAGATTAAGATTACGATGAAAAAATCGTAATCTTTCTTTTTAATCTTTTCTTTTGTCAAAATGTATGTTATATTTTATTTAGCAATTGAGAATCTTGATTGCCTTATATAACGTGATATTTTGCGTATATATGACAAAATGTCGCTCCATTTAATAAATAACTAGTCGAAAGACTAGTTTTTTTGTGCAAATAAGTTTATACTAATATTAATATGATAATAGGATGTGCAAAGTATGAAAAAATTATTATTACCGATTTTATTATTTATGATATTTATACCTTTTGTTGTCAACGCAGAAACATGCGATACGGAAAAGATTACTATTAGTTCAATTACATTAGTAAACAAATCTGATAATGTAGAAGAAGTAGAAGAAGCTACTTCTAGTGGTAAAATAATTAATTTAAATCTGTCTATGTCGGAAGTCGGAGATAATATAGAATACAGATTTGTTGTCAAGAACGATTCTAATGTGGATTATGAGCTAGATGAAACAAGTTTAAATTTAAATTCCGACTATATTAATTATTCATTTGAAACAGAAGATAATACTAATATAGTAAAAGCAAATTCATCTAAGAATGTAACACTTAGAATTGCGTATAAAAATGAGGTGCCAGAAGATAAGTTTAAAAGTGGGGCATACAATGATAATAAAACTATGATAGTTCAGTTATCTAATGGGAATACAATTAACGTTCCAGATACATTTAAGAATCCAAATACAGGAGTTCAATCATATATCTTAGTAATATTGATTTTACTATTAATTAGTGGAAGTTTATATGTATTATTAAAGAAGAAATATACTAAATTTATGATATTGGTTATTGGAACTGCAATAATAATTCCTATAGGTGTTTATGCATTATGTAAGTGTGAGATAAAAGTTGAATCAAGTATTCTTATAAAAGAAAGAGAATATAATATTACTTATTATGGCTTATCATGTTCAGTTGACTATGGGTGTCAAAATTATTTAATTGAAGGTAATGTACCTTTACCTGGTGCATTAAAAAAAGTAAAATCAGGTACACAGTTTAATTGGACATATGCATATCTAAGACAATGCTATTATACCGATTTAGATGGAAATGAATTAGGTAATTGTCAGTCATCATTTATTATGCCTGCGCAAGATATTAAGTTATATTATGAATTTTCATAACAATCGGAAGATTAAGATATTACGAGCTAAGTGGGAGTACAAATTCCCACTTTTTATTTTATGGACTTTTCTTTTGTCAAAATGTATGTTATATTTCATTTAGTAATTGAGAATCTTGATTTCCTTATATAACGTGATATTCTGCGTATATATGACAAAATGTCGCTCCATTTAGAAATACAATTAGTCGAAAGACTAATTTTTTTGTGCTTGAATATCTCATATAATATTGCGATGTAATTAATTTACACATTTAACAGCAACAAACCACTAAAAAAGTTGTAATATAGTAAATAAATTATGTATAATTAAGATAGAATAGATAAAGAATCGGATGTGTAAAGTATGAAGAAATTTATGTTACCAATTTTATTATTCTTGATGTTTATACCTTTTGTTGTTAATGCAGAATCAAAGTATCTTTATGATGTCTTAAAAAATGAAGCAGAAAGTGGAGGTTTAGCAAAAGAATATACAGGAGAACACCATGACTCATTCACACAAGAACCATCTCATAAAATCTATCACTGGTATGCAAACAATTATACTGAAGGTAATCTAGTCTTACAAAAAAACAATGTGATATTTGGTGGTTTCTGTTGGCAAATTTTTCGTACAACGGATACCGGTGGAGTAAAAATGATTTATAATGGAATACCAAGTGATGGGCAATGCAATAGTACAGGAGTACACCAGCAAATTGGTAAATCTAAGTTTGGTTATGGTTATGACTCGTTAGCTTATTCTGGTTATATGACACCAAAATCAAATAATATAAAGTATCGTAAAAATGAAAGATACTCAAGCGAAAGTTTATTTGGTAATAATGTAACATATGATAAAAATAGAGGAGAATATACTTTAATTAATACCTCTAACAAATATGATAATTATCATCATTATACTTGTAATAATTCTACAGGAAGATGTAATAGTGTAAGATATTACTATTTTGATTTATACTATGTAGAATTGTATGGAGAAAGTAATATAGAAGAATTGATTTCAAATATGTTAAATACAGATGAAGTTAACTATAATAATTCTCCAATAAAAAGTATGATTGATACATGGTATGAAACAAATATGACAAATAATGTTACAAAACAGGAAGACATAATTTTTTGTAATGATAGAAGCATCCAAGAATATAATGGATGGAATCCAAACGGAGGAGATAAATACAAAAATATAGTTTTTAATAATAATATAAATACAACAAGTTTGAAATGTAAAAATGAAACTGATCAATTTAGTACATACAATACAAAGGCAAAATTAAAATACCCGGTTGGTATGATGACCATAGGAGAGGCTAATTTATTAAATAACAATACAATAAGATATACTGGACAAGAATATTGGATTTTATCAAATTTTTTTACAGGATGGGTATATGGTCATAGTGTAAGCAGTAATGGAGTAATAGAGCAGAAGGACACTGTAGATTCACAAAAAGGGGTTAGACCGGTTATATCTTTAAAGAAAAACATAAAGTATTCTTCAGGCAGTGGTTCAAAAACAAATCCATATATAGTAGCTGATTTAAATAAAAGTAATATTCTTATTAATAATGATACAGATAAAGGAATTGTTGAAAATTTAAATAACACGAGTAATGTAGAAGAATTATTGAATGTAACCTTTAAAATTAGGCCAAGTAAAGGATACATAGTAAAAAGTATACAAATAATTGATTCTAATAGAAATGAAGTAGAATATGAATCAAGAAATGATAATGAGTATTCATTTATTATGCCTGATTCAGACGTAACAATTACTCCAATATATGAAAAGATAAAATCAAGTATTAATATAGAAATTATAAATGAAACAGAAGATTTAAATGTAGAAATAAATGATATGACTCAAGTAGAGTATGAAGAAAAAGTAAAATTTAGTGTTACTCCAATAAAAGGTTATAAAGTAACTAATTTAAAAATAGTAGATGAAGATAACAATGAAATAGAATATGAAACTCCTGATAATAAGAATTATACTTTTACAATGCCAGAATCAAATGTAACAATAATACCTTCATATGAAAGAGTAAAAAATGCTGTTGAAGTAGAAGATAATAAAAATACAAAAGAATTTATAATTGAAGTAAATGATTCAAAAGCAGTAGTATATGAAGATACAGTTAAGTTTACTATTACTCCAGAAGATGGTTATACAATAGATAAAATTATTATTAAAGATAGTAATGATAATGAGATTACTTTTAAGAAGATATCTAATAAGAACGAGTATAGTTTTGTAATGCCAGACTCTGATGTAGTTATAACTCCAACATATAGAAAACTAGAATCAATTAATGTACCTGATACATTGAAAAATCCTAATACAGGTACGGGAATTTCTATTATAATAATATTTATGTTAATTATAAGTTCTATTACATATATTATATTCAAAAAGAAGAAATATTATATTATGAAATGATCGTAATATTATGATATTACGAGCTAGGTGGGAGTACAAAATCCCACTTTTTATTTTAGTGACTTTTCTTTTGTCAAAATGTATGTTATATTTTATTTAGCAATTGAGTTTATCAATTGCCTTATATAACGTGATATTTTGCGTATATATGACAAAATGTCGCTCCATTTGTAAAAATCGTCGGAACAACCGATGTTGAGATAAAGCTTAATTCGAAAGAATTAAGTTTTTTTGTGTTTAAGAAAGGCTAACTATTAAAAGTCAATAGTTTTTCTAAAAAAAATAAAATGGAAAAG
>OMUM01000139.1 GCA_900314225.1 uncultured bacterium
TAACTGCCTTCAATAAACTCATTCATCGCATCTATTGAAGAATAACCAATCAATGTAAAGTCTCCACTTGTAGCATTAGAAAATGCTCCTCTTACTCCATCTGGTGCTTTATCATAACTTGGTCCATTCTCATTAGAATCACTACTATTACTAGTCATTGATGCTTTTTCTAGAGTTGAACTATTAACTCCTAATTGCATAGTATAATAGTAACTCTTAACATATTTACTATTAGCAAACTTTTTAATATCTGCAACACTTAAAGAACTAATACTAGAAAATGCCTCTTGCATATTCTCTTTAGATTCATCTTTATTCTCACTATCAAAATTTTTCATCATATTCTCTCTATTAATTCCAATAGTAGCCGTTGTTGCATATTTATTCTTATAAGAATTAATTAAACTAGCAGAAGTATTATTTATAGCCAAAGTAATAGAGATAGATGCTGCTATTACAATAATTACTATTCCTATTAAAATATTTCTTCCCTTATTTCTAACAATTGAAGTAATTGCATTTTTTAATATATACATAAATCCTTCCTTTCACAATCAAATATAATATTTTATTGTGAAAAATTTATGAAAAAAAAAAGAAATAAATGTTAAAAATAAACTACTTATTTCTACTCCTTAAATATTCAACAAAGCCTCTTAAAAGCTCTTTTTTATCTTCTTTTATCCATTCAATATTATCTAATATATTTAAAGATTCATCATACATTCTATTCATAGTATCATTAGCATACTTATAAGCTCCACTATCTATAAATATATTTTTTACTTGTGTAATATTTTCATCTGTTAAAGATTTACCATAATATTTTAATAATTCATTTTTATATTTACTATTACAAGTATAAGAATAAAGTATTGTTTGTTTAAACTCTTTAATATCTGATCCTTTTATTTTACCCATAGTTTCTGAATATATACCTAAAATATCATCTTGTATTTGAAAAGCAATTCCTACTAATTTTCCAAAATTAGTTATATCCTCTAATTTTTTTTCTGAAGAATCTGCTAAAATCATTCCTACTGATAATGGTCCAATTATAGTATAATAAGCTGTCTTTAATTTATAAATATTCATAATATTATCTTCTAATTTATTATCTGAAACTAGTTGATGCCTACTACTAAATGGAAGTACTACATCAAGTAATTCTCCTTTAATTGTTTTTAAGACAGTATCATTAAAATAAGTAAGTACTTTAGCTAAATTATTGTTATTTCTATAAGCTTCTATAATTATATTACTTGCTAAATAAAGGCCATAATCTCCCATACATAAAGCTACTGAATTACCAAGAGTCTTTAATTCATCATCATTATTACTATATTCTTTATATTTATTATAAGTAGCATAATGAATAGTATCTTTACCTCTTCTTTTAGAATCATTATCTATAATATCATCATGTACTAGAATTGCTGTTTGAAATAACTCATAAGCTAAAGATAAACTATTACTATAATCTTTATCATCTTTTAATAAGTAATAACCTAAATTAACTAAAGTACCTCTAATTAATTTACCATCTGAGTTTAGATTAGCAAGTAATTCTAGATTTTCTTTAATAATTGAATTATCTTCCTTAACAAGATTATTATTAAACTCCTTTAATTTATTATTAATTAATTCCTTTTCACTCTTATAATATTCACTAAATTTATTCATACATATTCCTTTCTTTATCTTATCTTACTATTAGTTTCTTCTAATAAAATATTATCTAATTTTTTAGTTCTTGGAAGTAATCTCATAGTAAGATATTCATCTATTTCATATGGATAAGTCAATATTTCTAACTGACTATTCTGATAAGCTAATCTTCTAAATGTTCTAATAAACTTATTAGTTAAATTAGTTTGAATATTTATATTTCTTTCATATAATTCTTTTTTTCTTGTCTCATCCGTACTTTTATTTGAAGCTTCCTCTCTTGATATATATCTTAAAGGTAAATATGGTACTGCCTTTATTTGATTTACTTCATTATGTTCCAGTATTGTTATAAAAATATTTAAAGCTAAAATAAATGAAGAAGTTATATCACTAATATTATCTTCTGGATAATAACTACTAATTTTATTCTTATAATCATAATATTCATCACTATCTATAATATCTTTATTTATTTTATATAACAATCTATTGATCTTAGAAACATACTTTTTATTAATATCTAATTCATTTAATTTACTATTATCATTTAAAATACTATAAATATAACAAGTATTATGATCTATTCCATAATAAATACTTGGTAGGTGATACTCATGATTATTCTCATCTTTTAAAGTTAAAGCTATTTTATATGGTGTTTCTTGTCTACTATC
This sequence comes from uncultured bacterium, assembly GCA_900314225.1. Lineage (GTDB taxonomy): Bacteria > Bacillota_I > Bacilli_A > RF39 > UBA660 > UBA3789. The sequence continues at coordinate 2,346 of OMUM01000139.1, forward strand.
AGTTAATTCATTTCTTATTACTAGTTTACTATTAAAAAAGGACTCATCTAAAGAAACTTCTACACCCTCATTTAAATAATTTAAAGTTTTATCTTTTTGAAAAGCTATATTTCTTCTTAAAAAATTATCTGGGTTTAAGAAATCTTCAGTTGTTGCATTAATTAATAAATTCATCATAAAATATTTTTCTTTTTCGTCAATACTATTATCTAAAAAAGTAAATGTCTTTCTCTTTTTACTTATTTCTAACTTTAAATATTCTTCTAATAATTTAAAAAAATTATCTTCATTTCTAATTATTAATTTACCAGGAGCATTATACCCAGTATCAAGAATTATCTCATTATCTTTTTCAATTAAAGTATCAAAATAAATATTCCAAGGCTCCCCATCTATTATGACACTACCAGTACTTGCTTCTTTTACTAATTCATAAAACTTATCTTTCATTTTTCTTCTCTTTTCTATAATCAATAAACAAACTAACTAAAAGTATTATTGATCCTATAGTAATACAAATATCAGCAATATTAAAAACTGGAAAATTATAATTAAATATTTTAAATGATAAAAAATCTGTAACAGAATGATTTATTATTCTATCAACTAAATTACCATATATTCCACCCATAATTAATCCTAGAGCTACCTCAGTTAGCTTTGTCATGCTTTTTTCATTTTTAATATAATTATCTAATACTAAAAGTATTACAACACTTAATATAATTAAAAATATTAAACTATTTTGAAATAGAGAAAAAGCAGCTCCTGTATTTTTTAAATAATATAAAGAAAAGAAAGTAGGAATTATTGTTAAAGCACTATCCTCTTTTAATTTAGAACTAACAAGCAACTTAGTAATAATATCTATTACTACAACAATAGAAGTTAGTGAATAAATTGCTTGTCTTCTTTTAGGATGAATACTAGTATCAATATTTATATCTGGTATTTTTATATTTAACTTATTTTTATTATTCTTTTTCTTCATCATTATCTCCCTCTAATATTTTTATTCTATCTACTATAATTTGATATTCATTTACACGCTTTTCAACTCTACCTCTTATTTTTAATAGATAACCAGTACTAATATTATTAAAATAATTATTATATGTTTTAGGAAATAAAGTATATTCAATACTACCTGTCTCATCACTTCCAGTAATAAAAGCCATTTTATCTCCTTTTTTAGTAGTTATTTCTTTTATTTTTTCAACTAATATTAAAGTATCTACTTGTCTATTGAAAAAATTAGGTATTTGATTAATAAATATTGTATATGGATTATCTTTACGATAAATTGATGTTGGATGAGCTGACAAGTAAAAACCAAAAGCTTCTTTTTCTTTTTCTAATAAATAAGATTCTTTATAATCACTCATATATTCTATTTCAGGAATTGCAACCAAACTAGGATCAATATCTTTAGTTAATTCAGCATAATTAAATAAACTATCTAAATTATTAATAAGAGTTCTTCTATTAATATTAAATTCAGAAAAAACATTGGCATATATTAGTACTTCAAAAGTCTTCTTACCAATACCAGCAATATATAATCTACTAAAGCAATCATATATATCTTTAAATGCTCCAGCACCTTTTGCCTGTTTTATTTGTTCTGAAACTACTACTCCAATAGACTTAATATTTGAAATTGGGTAAATTATTGTATCATCTTTAACAATATATCTAGATTCACTATTACTTATAGTTGGTTTTTCTATTTTAATTTTATTCTTTTTAGCTTCTAAAATATATTCATTTGTTTTAACTTCACTTCCAATAACATTAGAAAGTAAATTAGCAAAGAAAATAGTCTTATAATGACATTTTAAATAAGCCATTTTATAAGCAATTATGGAATAAACTACAGAATGTGATTTATTAAAACCATAACCAGCAAAATTTAGAACTAAATTAAATAGTTTTTCAGCTTGCTCCCTCTTATGTCCCATGGCAATACTTTTTGTAACAAATTTTTCTTCTTCGCTCTTTAACAAATCAACTTTTTTCTTAGACATAGCTCGTCTTAAGATATCAGCTTCTCCTAAAGTATAACCAGCATAAACACTAGCTAGTTGCATAATTTGTTCCTGATAAATTAATATACCATAAGTATTCTTAGTTACTTCTTTTAATGATTCATCCAAATACTCAACTTTTTCTTCACCATGTTTTCTTTTAATATATGAATCAATATTAATAGATGCTCCTGGACGAAACAAGGCAATAGCAGCAAAAATATCTTCGAATGTTGTTGGTTTTAATCTACTTAAAAAATTACGCATACCCTGCGACTCAAACTGAAAAATGCCACAAGTATTAGCTGTTCTAAATAATTCAAGTGTTTCTTTATCATCTAATGGTATTTTAGAAAAATCTATTTCTTCATGATAAATATTTTTAATATCAGTCAAAATATTATCAATTAAAGTTAAGTTTTTTAAAACTAAAAAGTCCATTTTTAATAAACCTAACTCTTCCAAATATTCCATAGAATATCCTGTTAAATACATATCATCGCTCTTATACAAGGGAATTACTTCATCTAAATCTATTTTACTCATAACAATTCCTGCTGCATGTTGAGAAGTATGTCTAGGAAATCCTTCTATTCTAACAGCTATTTTAAACATATTAGAAAGCGTAGAATCAGAATCAATTCTTGTTTTAAATGCAACATTATTCTTATAAATATCCATTAATTTATCTTTAGACATATTTGGAATAAATTTACATAATCCATCAACTTTATATAATGGAATATTTAAAACACGTGATGTATCACGAATGGCCTGTTTAGCTGCTAGTGTTCCAAAAGTAATAATTCCACTAACCCTTTTCTCCCCATATTTTTCTTTAACATAATTAACAACAATATCTCTTTTATTATCAGGAAAATCAGTATCAATATCAGGCATAGTTTTTCTTTCCGGATTTAAAAATCTTTCAAATAGTAAGTCATATTTTAAAGGATCAATATCTGTAATACCTAGTGAATAAGCAACTAAAGATCCAGCCGCACTACCTCTACCAGGGCCAACTAATATTTTACTTTTTTTAGCAAACTTTATATAGTCATATACTATTAAAAAGTAATTAGCAAATCCCATTTCATTAATAATTTTTAACTCATAAACTAATCTCTCTTTATAATTATTTGGAATATTTCCACCTAATCTTTTATTAAGACCAACTTTACACAACTCAAATAAATATTTTTTTGGATCATCACAATCATATATCGGAAGAAGAATCTCTCTTTTTGGAAAAACTAAACAACAACTATCAGCAATCTTCATAGAGTTTATCAAACCAATATTATCAGTTAAATCTAATAAATTATTTATATTTAATTCATGATTAATAGTTTCATAAGTATCATCACTAGAAATAGTTTTTCCATCTCTTATTCTATATAAATAAGGTAGATAATACTCATCCTCTTTATTTAAATATAAACTTTCTCTAAAAAACACAATATTCTTAGTATATAATAAAGCTTCTTTTTCTTCTTGTTTATTTTTATAACCAACATATAAATCAGAATAAATATCTTTAATATTTTCAAAATAATTAATATATTTAAAAGGGACTACACAAATTACCTCATCTCTATATTTATTTAGATCATCTAAAGTAACTTTTCTCTCACTTTGTATAGTTGATAACCTAATAAGACTTTGATATCCCTTATAATTTTTACAAAATAATACTATTTTAAAATCAACTAAATTTATTTCTAAACCAATAACTGGTTTTATATTTACTTTTTCACATTTCTTTATAAATTCCATAGTACCAAACATATTACTATCAGTTAATGAGATACTAGTTAAATTATTGTCTTCAGCAAATTTTACAATATCATCTATTTTTAATAGACTAGATAATAAATTATAATTACTTTTATTATAAAGTGGAATATACATAACTAATACCTCCTCTTTTTTATTTTATCATAATATTAATATTATTTGTTAATAATATAAAAACTCTTGATTTTGTTTGACTTTAAATAGGTTTTATGATAAAGTTATTAAGCAGAACGAAGTAATACCAAAGGAGGGATAGTATGGC
>OMUM01000141.1 GCA_900314225.1 uncultured bacterium
AAGCAAGTCAAACACCAGAAGAAGAATCATATCAATATACTAGATAAATAAAAAGCTCAGCAAAGAGCTTTTTATTTTGTTGAAAATAAAGAAAAAATTTGACAATATACAACACATGTGGTATAATATGAATACATTGAAGGTAAAGGGGTCTTCGAATATCAAGTTAGGGGGTTGAATATATATGCCAAATACTTATATATTTGAATATTTAGATGAAAATGATTTTAGAAAGAAGGAAAGATCTGTAAGGAAATACAACATGTTAGCTTATAAAAAACTTACATTTACTTACTATCCTGAATTAAGAAAAGGTACTTTTTTAGGAAAAGAAGTAAATAAAGATGAAAAAGCTAATACAATTAGTTATGAATTACAATTGCCTACTGATGAATTATTTAAGAAAGTTCATGGACCAATTGTTTTACATTATACTGTATATTCAGAAAAAAAGATAATTCTTTTAACAAATATAACACCAGAAGGAATTTTAGATGAAGGTCATAGAGCAGAATTATCAACATATAAGGGTGTAATGATTTCAAAAACTAATCCTGAAAAAGACATGTTTAAAATCAATTTACTAAATATGTTAGGAAAATAGAGAAAATCTCTATTTTTTTTAATCTTTTTTTGCTTTTTTCTTGCAAGAGATAAAAAATTATGCTACTATTAAATAGCAATGTGTTTGGACCCTTAGCTCAGTTGGTTAGAGCATCCGGCTCATAACCGGGCGGTCATAGGTTCGAGTCCTATAGGGTCCACCATCGCGCGGGTATGGCGGAATTGGCAGACGCGCTAGACTTAGGATCTAGTGTCACAGACGTGCAGGTTCAACTCCTGTTACCCGCACCATTTATAATAATTAAACAATTCTAGATTTAGAATTGTTTTTTTATAGTAAAATTAAGTAAAAATATTTTAAAGAGAAAATAAATATAAAATAATATGATATAATTGATTTATTATATGGAGGAAATATGACAAGTTTACCAATTATTTTAAAATATTTAATAGTTTTTTTAGTATCTATGGTTCCAATAGTAGAATTGAGAGGAGCCATTCCTATAGCAGAGAGCTTAGATTTAAATATTTTTATCTATTATCCAATTGCTATTATAGGAAATTTATTACCAGTCCCTATTATTTACTTATTTGCAAGGAATGTATTAGAATGGGGTAAAGACAAGAAACTAACAAAAAAATTTTTTACCTGGTGCCTTGAAAAAGGAGAAAAAGGCGGCAAAAAGTTAAAGAAAGCAGCTGGAGAAAAGGGAATATTTTGGGCATTACTTCTATTTGTGGGTATTCCACTCCCAGGAACTGGAGCTTGGACTGGAACACTTGCAGCAAGCTTTTTAGACTTAGATTTTAAAACAAGTGTAATTGCTATCTCATTAGGAGTAATTCTTGCAGGAATAATTATGTCTTTTGGTAGTAAAATTGTATCTACGTTAGGGTGGCTAGGATTAATATTAATAATTATAATTATTTTATCAATTATATTATTCTCAATATTTCATAAAAAAAGTAAAGTTAAAAAAAGGGCATAATATGGAAGAAAAGTATTTAGAATATTTAAATAAAGATAAAAAATTTGATAATATAACTATGCTAGGAATTTTATCATTATTAGTAGTTATTTCTGGGTGTTTTGGTTTTTTATATGAATATTTATTTTATTTTTTTAATGGAGGAATGAAAACTTTTTATTGGCGAGGAGGTAATTTTCTCCCATGGATAAATATTTATGCAACAGGGTCTATTATGTTATATTATTTAACATATAAATATCGTAAAAAGCCATTAAAAGTATTTCTTATTAGTCTTTTAACAACAGGTATCTTAGAATACATTTCTGGATGGGGAATGCTTCATATAGCTCATAAAAGATGTTGGGATTATAACAATGAAATATTAAATTTTGGAAATATTAATGGTTTCATTTGTCTCAGAAGTGTTTTGTTCTTTGCCATTAGTGCTATTTTACTAATATATATAATTATTCCTTTTATTTATCATTTAGCAAGTATAATAAATAAAAAAATATTTTTAACTATTAGTTTTACTTTATGTAGTATTATTTTGCTAGATGAATTTTATAATTTATTATTTGCTAGAATTTTTAATTTACCAAGAGCTTATGATATTTATAGTAAACAAGGAATTAAATATGTTAAATTTAAGTAGATGAGATTATAAATAGATATACTAATTATTATATAAAAATAAATAAATAAATATAAATTATAAAAGTACTAATTGTTTTGCATATAAAAAATGTTATAATACTACTATATGATAGGAGTGATTAAGATGAAAAACATAACAATAGTTGGAGGAGGAGTCCTAGGAACTCAAATTGCTTTTCAAACAGCATATTCAGGTTTTAATGTAACTATTTGGTTAAGAAGTGAATCAAGTATTAGTAGAACAAAACCTAAATTAGATTCAGTTAGAGGTTCATATATTCAAGCAATTAACTTGATGGCTGATACTAAAGATAAAACTACCAAAAATTGGTGTTTTGGAATTGCAGATTATGATGACTTTGATAAAGATAAATGTCTTGAAAAAGTAAAAAATGCCTATGAAGGCATAAAAATAGAATTAGATTTAAAAAAGGCTTTAAAAGATGCTGATTTAGTAATTGAATCAATGACTGAAAATTTTACAGCAAAAAAAGAAATATTTGAAAAGATGTCTTCCATACTAGATGCTAAAACAATTCTTGTAACTAATTCTTCAACCATGTTACCAAGCAAATTAGTTAAATATACAGGAAGACCAGAAAAATTTTTAGCCCTACATTTTGCTAATTCTATTTGGAAAAATAATACAGCAGAAGTTATGAAACAATCTAAAACAGAAGATAAATATTTTGATGAAGTAATGAAATTTGCAAAAGATATTAGAATGGTAGCATTACCATTACATAAAGAAAAATCTGGATACTTGTTAAATTCTATGTTAATACCATTCTTATTTTCTGGACTTGATTTATATGTAAATGGAATATCTGATCCAGAAAGTATTGATAAAGCTTGGACTCTTGGTACAGGCGCTCCAGAAGGACCATTTCAAATACTTGATGTTGTTGGTTTAAAAACTGCATATGAAATAGTAAAAATGTATGTAAAAGTCCCATCTTTTCTAGCACCATATAATTTTAAAGGAATGGCCAAATTACTTGAAAAATATATTGCTGAAGGAAAGTTAGGTAAAAATAGTGGTGAAGGATTTTACAAATATAAAAAATAATTTCTAAGACTATTTATTAGTCTTTTATTTTGTTCTATTTATTGTATAATTAATAATAGGTGAGGAAAATGAATATATATGATTATATTGATGATTATGGAGTATATACATTTAAGGAAAAGAAATTTAATGATGTAGATGCTGCTATTTTCTCATTTATTATATATGCTAACTTAAAATATGTAATAAAAAATAATCAAATGAAAATAAGTGAAGCGGGTAAAAAAATTTCTGATTTATATAAAAATAAAGATAATAATATAGTTGCCGTTAAACAGGGAAATGAATTATTAAGTTACATTAAAGATGTAAATAGATACAAAGATTGTCTACTAACACAATTTGATATAGATGAAAAACATGATGTACAATATAGTGCTATTAGTATTGAATATACTAAAAATAAAGTTTTTGTAGCATTTGAAGGAACCAATGAACTATTCAGTGGTTGGAAAGAAAACTTACTTTTAAGCTATAAATTTCCTACTAAATCCCAAGTTTTAGCAGTAAGTTATCTAAATAGAAATTATACTTTTTCAAAGAAAAAAATAATTTTAGGTGGTCATTCTAAAGGAGGCAATTTAGCTTTAACAGCAGGAATGTATGCTAATTATTTAGTAAGAAATAAAATAGAATTTATTTATAGTATGGATGGTCCAGGTCTTTTAGACCATCAATTTAAATCAAAAAGATATAAAAATATTTTAAAAAAGTATAAACATATAATTCCTGATTATTCTGTAGTTGGTTTATTTTTAAATAACTCTAATAATTATGTAGTTAAATCTAAAATTAAAAATATATATTCTCATAGTATTATAACTTGGGATATAGGAAATAATTATAACTTTATTAATACTAAATTAAGTACTTATTCTAAAGATTTACAATTAGAAATAAGAAAATGGATTGCTAAATATAATACAGAAGATAAGAAAGAGTTTATTGATAATTTATCATATCTTTTAAAACAAGCTGGAGTAGTAAGTATCTTAGATTTAAAAGAAAATAAAGATAAGCTATATGCTCTTATTAAAGAATATAAAGCAGTTACTCCACATACTAAAAAAGTATTAGAAGATTTTATTAAAATAATAATTAAATGTTATGAAACAGCTTTTTATAAAGATATTAAAGGTAAAGTAAATAAAATGTTTAATTTCAAATTATAAAAGGGTGGTTAATATGAAAAGTAAAAAAGAGATAAATAGTTTATTAGATAGTTTAGCTAAATCAAAATTTAGAGGTTCTTTTCATTTAAATGAAAATATGAAAAATTATTGTATAGAAAAAGGATTACCAAAAATAGAAAATGATGCTTATGATTTAATAAATAAAAGATTAGCTCCGGCTTTTCCTAAAAATGATGGTAAACAAACTCCTATGCGTAGCAATTCTCATCCTGTTTTTATTGCTCAGCATGCCTGTGGTTGCTGTTGCCGTAGTTGTTTAGAAAGAATTCATCATATTCCAAAGGGTAGAGAATTAACAAGTGATGAAATTGACTATATTGTCGAAGCAATTATGACCTGGATTAGAAGACAATTGCAAGATAAAAGTTAACTCATTACTTGCTTTATTTTGCCTTGACAATTGAATAGCTATTCAACTATACTTTATATAGTCATAATATATTTAGGAGAGTATATGGAAGATTTATGTGATTGTAATATAATACACAAAGATGCTGTAGCTTTAGCAAAAGCTAAAATGTCAGATAATAGTTTATTTCTAAAATTAATAAATTTCTATAAAATAATTGCTGATTCTACTAGAACAAAAATATTATTTGTACTTGATCAACATGAGATGTGTGTTTGTGATATAGCTTATACATTAGGTATGACAAAGTCAGCAGTATCTCATCAATTAAAATTATTAAAAGATAATAATTTAGTTATATCTAGAAGAGAAGGAAAAGAAATATTTTATAGACTAAGTGATGAACATGTAACTAAAGTTTTTGAAATATCTTTAGAACATATAAAAGAATTTTAAAGGAGAAAATTATATGAACGAAGAAAAAGAAAAAATAATACAAATAATTATTAGTTCAATATTATTTGTACTAGCAATTATTATAGATAAATTAACTGAATTAAGTATGATAAAAATGTTTGTTATTTATTTAATACCTTATATATTATCAAGTTATGATTCATTTAAAGAAGCTCATGAAGGTATAAAAGAAGGAAATATTTTTAATGAAAATGTCTTAATGATAGTTGCTTCACTTGGAGCTATGTTTATTGGCCTAATTCCAGATACAAAGCCCATGTTTGCTGAAGGAATATTTGTTATGTTATTCTACCAAGTAGGAGAGTTATTTGAAATAATTGCCAAAGGTAAATCAGAAAAAGAAGTTAAATCTTTAATGTCTATAAGAGCTGATTATGCTAACTTAGAAATTGATAATGAAATAAAAAAGGTATCACCAAAAGATATTAAAATAGGTAATATAATTGTAGTAAAACCTGGTGAAAAAGTACCATTAGATGGAATAGTTATAAGTGGCACATCATTTGTAGATACTTTAGCAATTACTGGAGAGTCAGTCCCAAGGACTATTAAAGAGGGTGATTCAATTTATTCAGGATATATAAATAATGAGGGAACACTAAAAATTAAAGTAACAAAGTTGTATAAAGATTCTACTGCTAGTAGAATAATTGATTTAGTTAAGAATGCTACTAATAAAAAATCAAAGTCAGAGAAATTTATTACAAAATTTTCAAAAATTTATACTCCTATTGTTATATTACTTGCCTTAGTAATTTCAATAATACCTTCTATATTATTAGGTAATTCAACTACCTGGATAATTAGAGGCTTAACATTTTTAGTAGTATCTTGTCCATGTGCTTTAGTAATCTCTGTTCCATTAAGTTTCTTTGGTGGAATTGGTGGAGCCTCTAAAAAAGGCATTTTATTCAAAGGTTCAGAATATTTAGAAAAAATAAGTAATATTTCAACAATTGTCTTTGATAAAACAGGTACATTAACAGAAGGTATCTTTGATGTTACAGCTATTCATCCTAAAGATTTAAATGAAAAAGAATTACTTCATTTAGCAGCCCATGTCGAAAAAGAATCAAATCATCCTATTGCTTTATCAGTTGTTGCCAATTATACTCATGATTATGATATTGTTGATGGTTGTAAAGTAGATGAAGTTAAAGAACTAAAAGGCTATGGCGTTAAAGCAAAAGTTAATGGTGAAACAATTTATGTTGGTAATGAAAAATTAATGCAAAAAGAAAAAATAGATTTTAAACCATGTAAGAATATTGGTTCAATTATTCATATTGCTGCACCACAAAAATATTATGGTCACATTGTAATTTCTGATAAAATAAAGTCTGATTCTAAGGAAGCAATAACCTATTTCAATAAAAATAATATAAAAACAATAATGTTATCTGGAGATAAAATTGAAATAGTAAAACAAGTAGCAGAAGATTTAGGAATAAAAGAATATTATGGTGAATTATTACCAGAAGAAAAAGAAAGATTTATTGAAGATTTAATTAAAAATAAATATAATAATAAAAATATTGCTTTTGTAGGTGATGGTATAAATGATAGTCCAAGTCTTGCCCTTGCCGACATAGGAATATCTCTAGGTGGAATAGGGCAAGATATAGCTATCGAAACAGCAGATGTAATTTTAATGCAAGATAAACTTTCTAGTCTAATAGATGGAATAGAAATATCAAAGAGGACTTTAAGAATTGCTAAAGAAAATATTATTTTTTCTATATTAATAAAAATAATTACTTTAATTCTTGCAGGATTAGGAATTGCTAATATGTGGATGGCTGTATTTGCTGATGTTGGAGTAACTATTATTGCTGTCTTAAATTCTATGAGAGCATTAAAATAAAAGAGGTGTAAATATGAAAAACTATTATGGAAAAAATATTTTAGTTACGGGAGCAACTTCTGGAATAGGTAAGTGTATTGCCGAAAATTTGGCAAAAGCTGGATATGATGTTATTGGCCTTGGTTTAAATACTGATGAACATATAGAGAAAATAGGAACCGGTTCAATTAAATACTTTTCAGTTGATGTTACGAGTACAGATCAAGTAAAGGACTTTTTTGAAAACAATATCAAAGAATTAGATATTGCTGTTCTAGCAGCCGGATTTGGAATTGCCGGACCAGCTG
>OMUM01000027.1 GCA_900314225.1 uncultured bacterium
TTTTAATGTAACAACAGCTGTAATTGCACCTTTCATATGAGAATAAATTCCAAATGTTTCATCATCTTTTTTTGTTATTCTAGAAAAACGTCTAAATGAAATTTTTTCTCCAATTGTTGCAGTGGCATCAATTATTAATTGAGATAATGTTTTACCATTAATTTCAACTTCTAAAGCTTCTTCTGTAGTATTTGCTTTACTATTAATTAATCCATCTTTGATTTCATTAACTAAATCTTTAAATTTATCACTGCTTGTTACAAAATCAGTTTCACAATTAACTTCAAATAAAATAGCTGAATTACCATTGCTTGCTCCAACAGTTAATCCTTCGGCAGCTATACGGCTTGCTTTCTTTTGTGCTTTAGCAATTCCTTTTTCTCTTAACCAGTCAATTGCTTTATCCATGTTACCTTCACAAGCTTCTAGAGCCTTCTTACAATCCATCATTCCAGCTCCAGTTTTTTCTCTTAATTCTTTTACATCACTTACTGTATACATAAACAGCCTCCTCTATAATTTCAAATATTTTATAAAAAAAGGAGTATCAAGCAATACCCCTTAAAATCATTACTTAGTTAATACATCAACTAATTCTTGTTTCTTCATAGAAGAATAACCTTTAATTCCTTCGGATTTTGCTCTTTCTTTTAATTCAGTAAGAGTTAAACTTGATAAATCTTCGTTTTTCTCTTCTTCTACCTTCTTCTCTTCAACCTTTTTAGCAGTATTTTCATTTTTTACTTCTTGTTCTGTTGAAATTTTAGTAAATTCTTTCTTTTGTGGTTTTTTGTCAGCTTTTGTTTTATCATCTTCACTAACATAATCAATTACTTCATTGCCATTAACTTCAGCAATAGCATTTGTAAGAACTCCTATTAATAATTTTACTGAACGAACAGCATCATCATTACCAGGAATAACATAATCAACCATATCTGGATCACAGTTAGTATCAACTATACCAAATACTGGGATTCCTAAAATTCTAGCTTCTTTGATAGCAATTTCTTCTTTACGTGGATCAACAATTACCATTGCTTGTGGCATTTTCTTCATCTCACGAATTCCTCTTAAATTCTTATTTAATTTGTCATATTCTTTTTTTATTTTAATAACTTCTTTTTTAGGTAATGCTTCAAATGTACCATCTGTTTCCATTGTTTCTATTTCTTCCATTCTTCTAATTCTTGAACGGATAGTCTTAAAGTTAGTTAAAGTTCCCCCTAACCATCTTTCGTTAACAAAATACATTCCAGTTCTTGTAGCAGACTCTTCGGCTGCTTCTTGAGCTTGTTTCTTAGTTCCTACAAATAGAACTTTTCCACCATTTTCAGCTATTTTCTTCATAGCTTCATAAGCTTCTTCTAATTTTTTTACAGTTTTTTGTAAATCGATAATATAAATGTCATCTCTTGTTGTGAAGATGTATTCCTTCATCTTTGGATTCCATCTTCTTTTTTGGTGTCCAAATTGAACACCTGCTTCTAATAAATAATTCATTGATACAATACTCATATATATAATTCTCCTTCGTTTATTTCTTCTATTAGTTTCTAAAACTCATCACCCTAAGGCACTAGATAAGTAAATCCACTAATATGTTTATTTTTGTAAAGCTTCTATTATTTCAGCTTTCTTCATTCCAGTAATACTAATTTTCTTTTTAGTTGCTAGTTCTTTTAGTTCTGCAACTGTCATTTTTGAATAATCTGTGTTTTCTTTTTTACTAGTTGTCTTTTTTGCTGGTTCTTTCTTTTCAGTAGCTTTTGTAGTTGCTTTCTTGGTATTTTTAACTTCTCCTACAACAACTTCTACATTATTAGTTTCTTCATTTTTAGCTATTTTTCCATTTTTTCCATCTCTACTAATCTTTACTAATTCAGTGAATGCTTTTGGATCACTAATAGCAATTTCAGATAGCATCTTACGATTGATTTCAACTCCAGCTTTATTTAAACCTTCAATAAATCTTGAATATGAAATATCATTTTGTCTACAAGCAGCATTAATTCTTGTAATCCAAAGTTTTCTGAAATCTCTTTTCTTTTGTCTTCTGTCTCTAAAAGCATATTGTCCAGAATGCATCAATTGCTCTTTTGCAGTTTTATATAATCTATGTTTACTTCCAAAGTAACCTTTAGCTTGTTTTAATACTTTTTTGTGACGAGCTTTTGTTACTGCTCCATTTTTTACTCTTGCCATCTCTATTCCTCCTAACTAATTACTAGATTAAATAATGTTTTTTAATCTATTTTGATCTGCTTTACTAATTCCAGATCCCTTTCTACAACTTCTATTGAAGTTAGCACTCTTACTTCCAGTATTGTGTCTACTTCCTGGTTTTCCAATTTTTATATCATTTTTACGTTTTGTAACTACTTTTGCTGTTCCTTTATGTGTCTTAATCTTTGGCATATTTCTTCCTCCTATAATTATTTGTCTTTTCTTGGTACTAATAACATTGTCATCATTCTACCATCTAACTTAGGCTTTTGCTCTATATCTGCAATTTCTTTAACTTTGTCGGCAAAACGATCAAGAACTTCCTTACCTAATTCAGTATGAGCCATTTGACGGCCTTTGAATCTAACTGTAAGTTTAATTCTGTCTCCCTTTTCTAAGTACTTTGTTGCATTTCTAACTTTTGTTTCAAAATCTCCAACATCAATAACTGGTGATAAACGATATTCTTTTAGCTCTGACATATTAGCTTTTTGCTTCTTTAATGCTTCCTTGGCCTTTTTTTGCTTTTCATAACGGAACTTATTATAATCCATTACTTTGCAAACTGGTGGATTAGCATTTGGACTAATAAGAACTAAATCTAATGCTGCATAGTTAGCTAATGTTCTAGCATCTTCAATTGTTTTTACTCCTACTTGCTCACCATTTGGACCAATGACTAGAACCTCACGAGCTTTAATTTGATCATTAATCAACATGTTATCATTATTCTTTGCGATACCTAACACCTCCATAAATAAGAAAAGCAGATATAGAAAATCTATATCCACTTAAAATCATAATAAAGACAACTTTATCTAATTCTAGGCATTAACCCATCACTACTCGTTGATCAGGTGGATATAAATCTCTTTCCTTTTTTCTCGACTAGTAATATTTTATGCATAAATACTTGATTTGTCAATATTTTTTTAAAGCTTTTATGTTTATCTTCTTCAGTATAGAAAGCTCCAATAAATTGTCTACCAAATTTATTTGGATTAATTCTTGCTTCGGAATTGGAATAATAATTATTATCTTTTATTGTATCAATATTACTATAGATAACATTATTTAATTTACGATATTTAAATTGTTTTTCTAATGCCTTTTTTAAATCTATTCTAAAAACTCCATTTTCTTCGATAATGCAACCTTCCCAAACCTTTTTATTTTGTGCCCATTTTGGTAGTGAGTCATAGGCCCAATCTTTACCAGCACAGGCTCCAACATATACTTTTATTTCATCTTCACCTAATCCATAGTCATGAGTTAGACAATCTGCTATCATCATGCTTCCATGATAACTACAGGACAATCAGCCACAGGATGACCAATTACAACTCCCGGAACTTTATCTGTAATTACTAAAATATCTTCAGGAATATCTGTCCAACCATTTGGATTAGCTTTTACATAATCTTCAGTTAATTCAAAATGACTTCCATCTTTGTATAGTTGATCAGCCATAAACATTTTCTGACCATCAAAACCATTTGCTTCTCCAAATTTTTGACGATGATTCAGAAAAATAGTACTTTTATCACTTCTTGTTAATTCATAATCATCTAAAAAATCTAGATTGTTTTTTAACATAATCATTTTTCTATCATCTGGCGTAATATTGGTTAGTCTAATTGTACCACTATTCATAGTACCAAAAATGTTTTTAGAATCAACTATTTTTAATTTATATTTTGAATTGCTGTTCACAATATTATCACCTACTACATATATTTATGAAATAATCAATAATCTTACGTGAATTTTCATCAAAATCATAACTTATCTCAGGATGCCACTGTATTCCAATATTGAAAGTTTTATTTTGTAATTCAATTGCTTCAATTAGATTATCTTCAGAAGTTGCTACTACTTTATATTTATTATTTATTTCAACATGATATCTATGAAAACTATTTACTTTAATTTTATCATTTCCTAATATCTTATATAATTTAGAATCCTTAGAAATATTTACATTATGTGTAAGAATATTATTATCTTTTTGATAATGGTTAATACTAGTATCATTTTTATATACTTTAAAATCTTCTCCAACACAACTCATTAATTGCATTCCTAAACATATACCTAATGTTTTTATATCACGTTCAATACATCTATCTAATAAATATTTATCAAAAGGTGTAATTTTAAAACCCCCGGGGAATATTACTCCATCAACAATATCTAAATATTTATCAATATTTTCTTTTTCTTTTAAAGATAACTCACTAAACTCATTATATTTAGTATTTATATAATCATAGTCTCCCGTTTGAACTATTGGTAAGATAAATCCTCCACCTTTTTGAATAGTTCTTCGTAGTTTTTCGGTAAGATATAGTATTGGTCTTCCATCTTCTAGTTTACTATATCTTAAAGGGATTCCAATTATTGGCATTATAGCTTAATTCTCTTTTCAATGTATTCAACTACTTCATCTAAGTTTAGAGTAACTTGTTCCATAGTATCTCTGTCTCTTAATGTAACTGTATTATTTTTTATAGTTTCATCATCTACCGTTAGGCACCATGGCGTACCACAAGCATCATTTCTTCTATATCTTTTACCAATAGAACCAGTTTCATCATAACCAGTCATAAATGTTTTGGAAAGCATATTATATACTTCATGAGCTTTTTCACTATGATATTTTTTTGCAAGTGGCAAGACACTTACTTTATAAGGAGCAAGAGCTGGGGATATTCTTAAAACTTCTCTTGTATCATTTTCTAATTCTTCTATTTTATAAGCATCACTTAATACTGTTAAAACAAGTCTATCAAGACCAACACTTGGTTCAATTACAAACGGTAAATATTTTTCATTAGTATCAGGGTCTAAATATCTTAAATCTTGTCCAGAATGTTTCATATGAACACCTAAGTCATAATCAGTTCTATCAGCTATTCCCCATAATTCTCCCCAACCAAACGGAAATTTATATTCAATATCAGTTGTTGCTTTACTATAGAAAGATAATTCTTCTTTAGCATGATCTCTATAGCGCAAATTATCTTTAGAAATTCCTAAATCAAATAAAAAATTCATGCAACGTTCTTTAAAATATTTAAACCATTCCAAATCAGTATCTGGTTTACAAAAAAACTCTAATTCCATTTGTTCAAATTCACGAGTTCTAAAAGTAAAATTACCAGGAGTTATTTCATTTCTAAAACTTTTACCAGTTTGTCCTATACCAAAAGGTAATTTTGCTCGCATTGTTCTTTGAACATTTTGAAAGTTAACAAATATTCCTTGAGCAGTTTCTCCTCTTAAATATACAGTACTTTTAGCATCATCTGTTACACCTTGATGAGTTTCAAATAATAAATTAAATTTACGAATATGAGTATAATCCAAGCTTCCACATTTAGGACAAACTATTTTATTATCCTTAATAAATTCTTCTAGCTTTTCATTACTCCAGCCATCTCCTGTTTCTTGTCCTTTAGTAAAATCTTCAATTAACTTATCAGCTCGAAATCTACTCTTACACTTTTTACAATCAATTAAAGGATCTGTAAATGAAGCAACATGACCTGATGCTACCCAAACTTCTGGATTCATTAAAATTGCACTATCAAGTCCATAATTATTAGGATCATTTTTAATAAATCTATCCCACCAAGCTTTTCTAATATTATTTTTTAATTCAACTCCAAGTGGACCATAATCCCAAGTATTAGAAAGTCCTCCATATATTTCACTTCCTTGAAAAATAAATCCATATTGTTTACAATAATTAACTAATTTATCCATATCTATCTTTTCCATTTTATACCTCCAAATATTTTATTAAATCATCTTTATCATTAAATATCTTAATATAATTCAAAATACTTATATCATTAAATTTATTCTTAATAAGTTTCGTAATAAATTTAATTAAATCATAATAATAACCATCTTGATTATATATAATTATTTCTTTATTTGAACTTATTGTTCTTTTTTCTTCTAACATACTAAGTATTTCAGAAAGACTTCCGGTTCCACCTGGTAAAAATAATAATTTATCACTATTATTATAAATTTCTTTAGTTCTATCAAATGTAGTATCTAAATATGTACATTTAATATTTTTATCTACTTCTTCATTATAAAGTTTTAAAGTATATAAGTATATTTTATTAGATTTAAAATTATTTATAATCTTTCCAAACATACCTTTATCATTTACACCGCCTATTACTAGGTCATAGCCCTTATTAGCAAGTCTTTTACTAATATAGTCAGCATCAATCATATATTTATTATCTATATCAATATGTGATGAGCAACCTATAAATATTTTAATATTATCACTTCCTTAAAAAATAAAAACTTCTAGAATTTATGTAAGTACGGATATATAATCCGCGGTTCCAACTTACTTATTCTAGAAGAATCCCTTAATATTATACTGCTCTAGGTATTCCACACCCGTCATCGCACTTATTGAATAAAATATAACTTTTTTTTAACTTCTTGTCAAGTGTAAATATTTTTTGTAAAATAAAGAAAAACATTTGAGGAGAAATTATGGAAAATAAGATATTAAATTATAAAAGAAAAGATTATTTATCTTGGGATGCATTTTTCATGGGGATTGCTAAACTTGCTTCGGGTAGAAGTAAAGATCCTCATACACAGGTTGGTGCTTGTATAGTAAGTGATGATAATAGGATTTTATCAATTGGTTATAATGGGGCTCCAAATAATTATAATGATGATATATTTCCTTGGAAGAGAGAAGGACCTGATACTGAAACAAAGTATATGTATGTTTGTCATGCTGAAGCAAATGCTATTAATAATTATTTAGGAAGTAGAAGGGATTTGAAAGGGTCTAGAATCTATGTTGATTTATTTCCATGTAATGAATGTGCTAAAGATATAGTTCAAGCAGGTATTAAAGAAGTTATTTATTTATCAGATAAATATAATGGAACAGATGGAAATATTGTTTCTAAAAAAATATTTGATACTTGTGGAGTTAAATATAGAAGACTTGATAAATCTGAAGAAAAAATAATAAAATTGTTTATTAAACCGGATGTTAGTTTAGAATATTTAGAAAAATAGAATAAGTTTTTGCTTATTCTATTTTATTTGTCAAAGACAAATTCTATTTTAGCATCATATAATTGTTGGCAATTAAGTCTTTTATATTTATTATCAACTTTATCAATTAATTGTATTTCTATACCATCCCATATAGCAATCCACCATACTACACTAAAACAATCTGATATAAAATCTGTAACATATCCATCTATAAGATAATTAATAATCATTAAAACGCTTGCTAAAACAATTAAGAAATTTGATCTTCTATTTTGTAAATGTATATCATATTCAACATCATCTATTTCAATACCATAATTAGTTTTAATCGACTTTTTAATTTTTTCTTGATCTTCTTCACTAATTACTGGACAATGTATTTCTATTATTAAATCTGTATCGACTGAAAACATATAAGCAATCTCGTCAACATAATTACAAAATTCATCAGATAACTCTAATTTTTTATAATCATATTTCATGTATAAGTCACTTATATTATTTAGTTCTATAGGAATTATACCTTTACCATCTCTTAAGTAGTTTTTCTTTAGATATTCTTTTTCACTAAATTTAATTTTTCTATTTTTTCTTTTAGGTTTTCTTCTCAAAAAGCATTACTCCTTTTATGATATTTTTTCTACTTCAGGATATGTTTTACCTTTTAAATCAATTAGTGCTTTTTTTATAGTTAAATTATGTACTAATTTACCAGTGGCATCGTCTGATACTTTTTCATTTTTAGCAATTTTATCAATTATATCCATTCCGGCTATTACTTTACCGAATGTAGCATAATCTCCATCTAGATAAGTACTAGTACCAAGCATTATAAAGAATTGACTTCCTGCACTATCATTATCATTACTTCTAGCCATAGAAACAATTCCTTTTTCGTGTTTTAAATTATTTTCAAAGCCATTGTTTGAAAATTCTCCCTTAATTGAATAGCCAGGTCCTCCAGTACCATCTCCTTTTGGATCTCCACCTTGTAAGACAAAATCAGGTACTAATCTGTGAAATGAATTATTATCATAAAATCCACTCTTAACTAAAGATATAAAATTATTAACTGTATTTGGAGCAATGTCTGGATATAATTCGATTACAATAGAACCATAATTTTTTATATACATAGCAACTACTGGATTTTCTGTGTCATAATCATTTAAAGTAGTTTCATTACCAGAAATATTATAATTTATTCCTAGTAGTTTTTCTTTATTCTTTTCTTTGCCTTTTTCAGGTATATTACAGGCAACTACAATAATTATAATTAATAATATTGCACCAATTATTATAAATATATTCTTATTTTTCATTTTCTATCCTTTCTAAGATATCACGTGCGGCAACTAAACCAGTTGCTGCTGCTGTTACAATATTTCCAGCTTTACCTGAACCATCACCGATAAAATAAATATCTTGATCTTTTAATTTAAACTTATTATCTGTTTCTATTTCATTACTAAAGAATTTAATTTCTGGTCCATAAAGAAGTGTATCATCATTATTAACTCCAGGAATTATTTTATCTAATTTTTCTAGTCCTTCTAAAATATTTGTAATTATTCTATGAGGCATAACAAGGGCTAAATCTCCTGCAACACAATCTTTAAGAGTTGGTTCAATGAAGCCCTTATTTAGACGGTTCCACTCACTTCTTCTGCCATTTTTTAGATCTTTTAATGATTGAATAATTGGTTTCCCATCTCCTAAAACATTAGCAATTCTTGCTATACTTTCACCATATAGACGTGTATTAGTTACTGGCTCAGTTAATGTTACTTTAGAAATAAAAGCAAAATTAGTATTATTACTTTTAATTTCTTTTAGAGCATGTCCATTAACACATATATATCCATAGTAATTTTCTTTAGCAACAAAACCTCCAGGATTAGTACAAAAAGTTCTTATTTCATCACCATAAGTATCAGTTTTAATAAATATAGTTGGATCATAGATTACATTTGAAATATCTTCCATAATTTCTTTTCTAACTTCTACTCTAACACCAATTTCAATACTTTGAGAAAGATAAGGAATATTATAATTATCAGCAAGTTCTTGAATCCATTTAGCCCCGGTTCTACCAGGAGCAACTACGACAAATCTTGATTCTAATTTAGTTTTCTTACCAGCTTTTTCATAAGTAACTATATGGTTACTACTACTTTCTGATTTAATATCTAAAACATTTGCTTTATCAATTAAAGTAACTCCTTTATCTTCTAGTAATTTACAAATACCGTCTATGTATTCTGGTAAATGATCACTTCCAAGATGTTTTTGTTTTATAAGTAAAAGTTTTGCTCCAGCAATTGCTACTTTCTTTCTTATTTCTTCGGCATCACTCATATTACTTGGATATACTTCAGCATCCATACCAAATTTATTAAATATTTCTTCTGTTTCATCAATTAATTTGTATGCTTCAGACTCGCTCATATATTTTGTTAAATCACTTTTACCAAGTCGAGGTATAAAATTAAGTTTTCCATCAGAGAAAGTTCCGGCTCCACCATAACCTGATAATATGGCACATGGATTACAGTTTTTACAAGGAACATTGTATTTATTCATAGGACAAACTCTATTTTTAACATTACTTCCTTTATCAATTAAAGCAATCTTTAATTTATTATTTTTTTGAATTAATTCATAAGAAGCAAACAGTCCAGCTGGGCCTGCTCCAATTATTATTACATCATATTTCATTTTCATCACATCTATATAATAACATAAAAATAAAATATTTTATAAAAGAAAATAAAAAGCATGGTAAAATATAATTAGGTGATGATGGTGACAAGAGAAGAATTAAATAATGAAAAGCAAAAAGAAATATTTAAAGAAGAAAAAAGAAAAGAAACAAAAAAGATTGTAAAAAGTGTTGTTAAATGGATTGTAATTATATTAGTTTTTGGAATATTGTTTTTTTCTTATACAACATATATTTCATCAGTTAAAGTTGGAGTTAGAGAATATCGAATTACTGATAAAAAAATACCTGAATCGTTTAATGGTACTAAAATAATTCAATTGAGTGATTTACATTTTGGTACAACAATGTTTATTAATAATTTAATTGATATTGTAAATAAAATTAATGATAGAAATCCTGATATAGTAGTTTTTACAGGAGATTTAATTGATAAAGATTATAAATTATCTTCTAAGGACCAGGAAAAAATAATAAAGGAATTACAGAAAATTAATGCTCGACTTGGAAAATATGCTATTATGGGAGATGAAGATAATGAAGAATTTGCAACTATTTTTAATCAATCTAATTTTACGATTCTTAAAAATAGTTCTGAATTAATTTATAATAATGATAATAATCCTATATTATTAGTGGGCCTTTCCTCTATTAATAATGATCAAAATATAGAAAGTGCTTATAGTTATTTTAAGGGGGATGTTTATAACTCTAATATCTATACAATTTCTTTATTGCATGAACCTGATACTGTTGATGATATAATGGGTAATTATCCAACTGACCTTTTTTTAGCAGGACATTCTAATAATGGTAATATTAGATT
Organism: uncultured bacterium; assembly: GCA_900314225.1. Taxonomy (GTDB): domain Bacteria; phylum Bacillota_I; class Bacilli_A; order RF39; family UBA660; genus UBA3789. Next base: position 10,830 of record OMUM01000027.1, read on the forward strand.
ACCATTTGTTAAATATTCTATTTTTAAAGTAAATGGAGCAAAGAAATATGATCAAGATTTTTATCAAATAAATAATTCTAAATTATATATATCTAGTGGTTTAGGTACAACAAATAAAAGTAATATTAGATTATTTTGTCGACCATCAATTAATTTCTTTAGATTATCTAATTCTTAAATTTATTAATTATTTTTTTGAAGAAAGATTCTTTTCTTCTTTTATTTTGCTTTTTTCTATAAATATTAATACTTCCTATTTCTTTGTTATTTAATTTAATAATTATTTTACCTGGAATCGTATTATTAGAATTAGTAATATTAATTATAGTAGAAATATTAGTTAATTCATTTTCTTTTAATGGGTAATAAAAAGATTCTTTTAAGTAAATATCTTCTGAAAATAATTTTTTATTATAAGAAAAATTATCTTTATCTACTATTTTATATAATTTATATTTTTTAAAGTTTTTTTCAAATAAATCTTCATGAGTATCATAAATATTACTATCATGTAAGGATACTCCTATTAATGTCATATTATCTTTTTTTGCGTAACTGACTAGAGTTTTTCCTGCTTTTGGAGTATAACCATTTTTTCCTCCTAAAGAGTATTTATAATTATTTAATATAGATACTCTATTGTACCATAGATAGCTTTTAATAGATGATTTGCAAGTATATTTCTTAGTCTTTATTATTTTTCTATATATTTTATTTTTGTAGGCGTATCTAGCAAGTAAAGACATATCATAGGCTGTTGAATAATTTTTAGTATCTTCATCTAATCCATGAGGATTATTAAAAATAGTATTATTCATTCCTAGTTCCTGAGCTTTTTTATTCATAAGTTTTACAAAATTTTCTTCACTACCTGCTGTAGCGATTGCTAAAGTTAGTGCAGCATCATTTCCACTTCTAAGCATTAAACCATATAATAAGTCAATTATTTTTATTTCCTCTCCAACTTCAATATAAATATTAGTTCCATACATTTTTAAAACTTCATTAGGGACTTTAATAACTTTCTCTAAATTATTATTATTTTCTAAAGCAATAATACATGTCATAATTTTCGTTATAGAAGCTATTAACTTTTTATTATTTATATCACTTGATTCTAAAATTCTACCACTTTTTTCTTCCATTATAACATAGGAAAATCCTAATACTTTTGTTGGAATTAATAAATTAAATATTATAAGAACAATAAATATTTTTTTCAAACATTTCACCTAATAAAAGATATGTATAAAATATTAAAAAATTAAAAAAAGTAATATATTTTATATTACTCAGAATCTATTTTTAAAAAGTCATTATAGTATTTACTTGGTAAATAAATATTAGTATTTTTGCTTGTAATAAAATGATAAATATAACTAATTGGATTAGTAATATTATTTTTATTTGATTCTATCATTGGAAGATTATTATTCATAATCCAATGATAATTGTTTTCTTTAAGCATCATTTCTCCTAAAAAAACTCCTAGATTAAATGAAATATCATTAACTTGATTATTTTCTATTTTACCTTCTTCATAGATTTTCTTTATTATGTTTAATAATCTATCTAAACTTTTTAAGTAAGAAATATCTGTATCTAAAACAATACATTCATATGGACAAGTAATGGCAAATTCTCTTACATCTTCGATTATAATATCAATGTTTTTTTTAAATTCTTCTAACTTCATTCTATCACCATTTTTATTTTATCAAAAAAATAATAATAATGATATCTTATTATTAATTTATCTTCTTTTAATTAAAGTTTTATTTTTAGCTTGACTATATACTTTATTATTTGCTCGATAAATATTTTCTGAAGTTAGTTCATCTAGAAAACCAACAGGATTTTCACTATGTGGATTTGTTACTATACTTTCAAATTGATTTATTAAATTCTTTGGAAATCCAATATATTCTAGATAGTTTAAGTATTCGAAATATTCTTCTAATGAAAATTTTGTTACATTTCTTCCATATAAGTAATTTAAAATCATCATTGTATAACAAAAAATGTCTGTTTCTTCACTAGGTATTATTAAACCTTCATTAAATTTTGGATAATTTGTTTCATACTTATAGTCATTTTCTTTTGTAGTATTAGGATTTGGAACATATTTTTTTGGTTGATTACTAAGTAATTCACAACCTAATAAATATTTAGCTGGAAATATACCATTATTTTGTATTTTTACACTATCCAAATCTATTACTTTTACTTCTCTATTAGTAGGTTTAACTATGAAATTCGATTCATTTATATCATTTAAATATATGTCTTTGAGTGGAGTATATTTTCTAATTCCTTTTAATTGATTAAGTATGCCTCCTACTTTTTTTAGATAATCTAGTTGATCTTGTCTATCCATTTTGTAGTTATTTAAAATACTTACTAGTGGTATACCTTCAACTTTTGGTACAGTAAAGCCAACTGTTTCGTTATTAATTGATACCATGTAGTCTGGAATAACAAAAGTCTCTGGTAAATATTCTTTATAGTTATCTAACATCTCAACAGTGTACATTTTATTAGCAAAATATTCACCTTTATTAATATAGAAATATTTTAATATTTTATTTTGTCTTCTAAAATTGTATTCATAAATTTTTGATTCTGTGTTTAATACTTCTTTAGGTAATTGTAGCTTTGCTAATTTTTCAAATCCTTTTCGTGATATATTTATTTGCTTCATAAAATCACCAATCCCCTTAAATTGGCTATATTATATAATAAATGAGGTTAAAAATCAAGTAGACTCTATCTATGATATATTTTCTGATACTCTTTAACAAACCAGTCAATATTTTTTTCTTTTGCATTTATTTCTTTAGCACGATATTCTATTTCATTTTTTAAAGTCTCTAAATCTGCACTTGTTGGGGTAGTATCATGACATACTTCAAGAGCATGTTCAACAACAATGTCAGCAGATCTTCTTAAGGCAGATGTACAATGACAATAATGTTCAACGCCTAATCCATAATGGGAACCAGATAAATCATACCATCCTTTTGGATAAACTCCTTGTACTAAGTTAAGCAACGGCTTATATATTTTTCCACCATATGTTTTAGTTAAGTTATCAATTAACTCTTGAATTTTTTGCATATTTTCTTCATTAATTTCATGGACACGATATAAGCATGGGTAATTATGGTCATAAAAATATTTAGCAACTCTTGTTCCAGTTAATAACATACTTTGATAGACAATATTTTCAGAACCATATTTTTTTACTCTTAAATCTGATGGATCTGTAGTATTTTCTTTAATATCTGAATATAATTTAGATACTTTTGTTTTACTATCTAGTAATTTAGTAACTTCTTGTAAATTATTAATTGTTTCAGCTAATTTTTCATCATTTGTACCGTTTTCTAATATATCATTTACTTCTTTATAAGACATTTGTTTTTTATTTGTTATTATTGATTTTATAAAATGTTCATCAACGACATTACCTTTGTTATCTAATTCAAAATAATATGTTCTAGCAAGTCTAGGTTCATTTTCTATTAGTGAACCGGTATTTGTTGAAAAATCTCTTGGTAAAATAGAAATAACTTTGGAAATATTTCCATCTTTATCATGATATGAATTTGATAAATAAATAGTTCTATCTCTATTTAATGCTTCATTAACTATATCAGAATTATATGGAAAATATCCTAAAACTGAAGCAATATGAACTCCTAATAAATAATTACCGTTAGATAATTTTCTGCAAGATAAACCATCATCGATTTGGACTGTACTTGCTTTATCAATGGAAATTATATAATCATCAAGTATCTTTCTATCTTGCATTACTCCTTCTTTTGGAGCATGAACCAATTTAGACTTTTCAATTATATCATCATCAAAATATACCTGAATATTATATTTTTTGGCTATATCTTGAACATTTTTTTTATCATCACCTATAGTTTTAATTATATTTACTAATTCTTGTAAATAAAGAAGCTTATCTTTATTCTTTTTAGCTTTTTTCTTTACGTAAGATAATTTATTTATACATTTATTTATTTCATTTAAGCAAATTCTATATTCACAATCATTTATTTTAAAATTATTTTGACTTGTTATATATATAATTAAATTTCTATAATAGTACAAGTTTTCTTCATTAAATTTTTCTATATTTTCAATATATTTTTTTATTAGATTTATAATAATATGATTTTCATCTTTATCTCTAACATTAACAAGAGAAGGCATATATTCAACGCTAAATTCTATATATTCTATTTGTTTCATTTCATCTATCAAATATTTCATTAAATCATATTGCTTTGGGTTTTTACTTTCGGCCATTTTTTCTAAATCAAGACATTTCCTTCTTACTTTTTCTAATTCATTAAATAAATGTCTTTGATTAAATTTACTTTGACCTTCAATTTCAATTCTATCTATTTTTTCATCTAATTTTGCTAATTTTTTAATTATTAATTTTCTATTTATATTATCACTATTGGATATAACAACTCCAACGTATTTTAGGACCTCAACTACCCTATCAAGATTTTTTTCATCATTCATTGTGTCTAATTCTTGATTTACTAGTTGAAAAAGGACTTTGATTGCATCATCTCCATTAGACCAAACTAATTTGGCAAATTTCTTAAATTCTATTTTTTGTCCTGTACCATTTAAATATTTTTTTAACGCTTTTTCAAAGTCCATATTTCTACCCCCTTCTATTTTTACTAACCAATTCAAGTGTTACTGTTAATTGTTTAATTCTTTCAATAATTCTTCTAGCTTTTAATTTATCAACTCCAGATGTTGTAGTAGATAAAGCTGTTTCAAGCTCATCTAGAGTCAAATTTGAAGTGAAAAAAGTTGGTAAATTATTTTCCATACGATATTGTAAAATTGGCCCTAAAACTTCATCTCTTGACCAGTTACTACAGTTTTCAGCACCAATATCATCTAAGAGTAACATAGGGCTTTTCATTAATATATTAAATTTTTCATTATAATTTGTATTAAAAGATGCTTTTAAATTTCTTAAAAATTCTGGATAATAAACAAGTACACTATTTACACCTTTTTTTGCCATTTCATTAAAAAGAGCAGCAATTAAGTATGTCTTTCCTGAACCAAATGAACCTGTAAGATATATGCCTTTTGGTTTTGTATCGTTATTATAATTATCTATAAACTCTTTAAAATATTTTATAATTGGTATTCTGTTTTTATCATCTTTATATGTGTTTTTTAAAGATGCTTCTTTTATTTCTTTTGGCATATCGAAGATATCTAAATTCTTTTTATATTCATTCAATTTATTTTCTTGTATTTTTTTAGAACAAGCAAAATATGAAAAAGATATAATATTATTATCTTTTATAGGGGTATAAATATAACCATTTAATTTATTTTTACATGATGAAAGTCCTTTACAATTTTTACAATTTTTATGTTCAACAAAAGCATCTTTTAAATTAGAAGTGTAATGCATTAAAACTTCTTCTTTAACATTCAAATTGTAGACAAAATCTTTAAAATCCTTATCATGACATGCATCTTGAAATGAATGTGTTAAATCAATTAAATCATAGTTATATAAATCCATACTCTTTTTCATCTAAAGAACCACCACTAAATATATTCTACCTTATATAAATTAAAAAATCTACTTTTAATTTTCTTATATTTCCATTTTAATGGGATAAAAGAATAAAATGAATTAAAATTTTTTGCTCATTATTTGGATATAATCTAAACTTATAGGCTCTATACATGAGGTCATTTCCTAAGCCCAATATATTAAAAAAGTTTTCGAATGCCAATGTATAAGTTTAAAAGCAAATTTCTTATATATAAAAAAGAGTCGACTGACTCTTAATTTTAATAGTTTTCACTTTTTAATTCAAAGAAACTTTGTGGATGTGCACATACAGGGCAAACTTTTGGAGCACTTTTTCCAACAACGATATGTCCACAATTACGGCAAACCCAAATTGAATCACCATCTTTAGAGAATACTACTTCATCTTCAATATTCTTTAATAATTTTCTGTATCTTTCTTCATGATGTTTTTCTATTTCTCCTACCATTCTAAACTTATTTGCTAAAGCTTTGAAGCCTTCTTCTTCAGCAGTTTTTGCAAACTCAGCATACATATCAGTCCACTCATAGTTTTCACCATCAGCAGCACTTGCTAGATTCTCAACTGTACTTGGAATTTCACCATTATTTAATTCTTTAAACCAAATTTTAGCATGCTCTTTTTCATTATTTGCTGTCTCTTCAAATAAAGCAGCTATTTGTTCATAACCATCTTTTCTAGCCTTGCTAGCAAAAAATGTATATTTAGTTCTGGCTTGACTTTCACCTGCAAATGCAGTCATTAAATTTTTTTCAGTTTTACTTCCTTTTAATTCCATAATTTCCTCCTTAGTTTTTTTATTATATCATGTTTTGTTATATCTTTTCAATAATTATTTTGGCTAGAATATAATATTTTAGGTGATACAATGAATACTAAACATAAGTTATTTTGCAGGTGTAGTACTTGCAAACAAAAAAGAAGAAATAATATCTTTTATCTTTCTAGTATAATAGTTAATTTTATTATTATTTTTTATCAATTAATTCTTCTTATCTTCATTACTACTAAGCTTAATGTCTTTATTCTTTTCTTCGAATATCTCTTGATTTGCTTTTTTATATTCTTTATCTTTTTCTAAACAGAATTTAAAAGTATTATTAACATAATTAATTAACTTTCTGATATTTAGAGTATTAACATAACAAGTACAATTAAATTGTACTTTTTCTGGAATTGATATTAAACATAATAATAAATTAAAATTATCTAAATCTAATTTATATTTACCTAAATCTAAATAATTAAAATTTTTATAAATTAAATCTAAATCATATACTAAAAAATCATTACTAAAAAAATTATAATTAAAATAGATATTATCTTTATCAATATAATTAATTTTATTAACTAAATCTGTCTTAATTATTAAGCTATCTTGAGATATTTCATCTAATTTAATTTTACTATAATTTAATATATTATAAATAGAACTAATATTATTTATAAGAAGATATTCATCTGGATGTGGAAAGCCTTTTTCTTCTATTTTATCTTGTAATTTTAAATAATATTTATAAGTAGCTTCAATTTTATTATTTATTTTTTTATATAGTTCTTTATTAAATTTATAATAAGTTATCTTATTATTATGTATATAATTAATTTTATTAAATAAATCTTTTTTATTAAATACTAAATCTTTATAATTATATATTTCATAATCTTTAGAAATTAATTTATAAGTAGCTACTTCATTTAATTTATTAAATTTTCTATTATTATTAATTTTTCTTAGGCATAGATATTTATTAGTTTTATCTTCTAATATAATACTATCACTTATATAAGTAACCTTCTTAATGTTATTAAGATTCTTCATTCATTAAGGGTATAATTAATTTAGAACCGGTTGCTAAAGCATTTAAATCATTGTATTTTTCTAATTCTTCAATTGTAGTTTTGTATTTAGTAATAATTGAGTTAATAGTTTCATTTTCTTTAACAACATAAACAAGTAAAGTCCCATATGTCTCATTATCATCATTTATATTAAATATACTCATATTGGAAGAATTAGACTCTTCCTGTTTTTCAACTATTTTTTCTTTTTTTATAGTTGTATCTTCATTATTACTTTTTTGATTAATTATTTCTTCGCTATTTTCATTATTACTTTTATCTACAATTGATGGTATTTCAATTTCTTTTATATCTCCGTCACATTCTCTTTCTTCATTTGTTTCAAGTAGTTCTAGACCTTCTATTAGTAATTCAATATTACAATTCATAATATTTTCATCATACATTTTATAAGTAAAATTACTTATTTCTATATTACAAGTATTAATATCTAATTTTTCAGTTAAATTTATAGAAATAGGTATTTTATAATTAAAATCTTCTTCTAATCTAGATGCCTCAGTTATTTTATATTTACCACTTAATATTAAATTTCCTTCTATTTCATCTTCACTAATAAATTTTAAATCTTTTTCTAAAGAAATAGCACTTATTTCTCCTACCATGGTAGGGAAATCAATTCTTTTTTCTATATTAATTTTTTTTTTCATAATATCCTCCTATAAAATATTATGAAAAAAAGAGAATTATTATTCTCCTAATTTTTTTACTTTATTTTTAGTTGCTTCTATACATTTATTTTTAGTTCTATTTCTGAAACCTTTCTCCTTTGGAATTTCACTTAACAAAGAGTAAGTATTATTTCTAATAATTTTATTTTTAAATAATTGGGGAAAAGTTTCTAAAAGATAATTTACTGAAAAAAGAAGAAAAACATTATCTTTAGGTGATTCGTTATTACCAAAAATCTGATCAAGTGCAAAACTATCGTAACTTATTGATGATAGAAGTGCATCAATCGATAAGAAAATACCTTGCCTTAAATAATATTGTTGTTCAAGATAATTATTTAAATCAGAGATTTTATCCTCAGTAGATAGTGCATTTATATGATTTAAATAGCTAATAGATTCATTTACTAATTCAAAATTTTCTTTATCTTTTATAAATTCTTTATTAAATCTATGAATATTTAACATTTCAAATGAATTGTTGATAAAAGAATCATCTAACAAAAAGAAAGAAGGTTCTGTGATGATAAGATTATTAATACTCTTTATAATATCCTTAAATTGATCTATATCATCACTAATAAGGTTACAAATATTTATATTATTATCTTTTAAATATATTAATAATTGTTTAAGTCTTAATGTATTTACATAAATAGCAAATTTATCTAATTTATTTTCTATATCATCTTTATTTGTTTTCATAATTAAACACATCCTTATAAATATCTATATAATTTTTTATTTTAATAAATTCAATATCTTTTTTTATATTATTTGGTATATCATCTAAATCTCTTTCATTGCTAAGAGGAATGTATACTTTTTTAATATTTGCTCGATGGGCACCTATTATTTTTTCTTTTAAACCACCTATTGGCAATACTCTACCTCTTAATGTAATTTCTCCAGTCATTGCTATATGTTGAGATACCTTTTTACCTGTAAATAAACTAATTAAGACTGTTGTTATAGTTACTCCGGCACTTGGCCCATCTTTAGGTACAGCACCATCTGGAACATGGATATGAATATCATTTTTTTCAAAAATTTCACTAGAAATACCAAATCTATCCATATTTGATTTTATATAGTCTAGAGCTATATGACAAGATTCTTGCATAACTTCACCTAATGACCCTGTTAAAATTAGTTCACCTTTTCCTTTGAACATGGTTGCTTCGACTTGGATTATTTCACCACCAAATATAGTATAAGCCATTCCATTTACTACTCCAACTTCTGAATAGCCTAGTGTTGACGTAGAAGAATATTTTTCTTTTCCTAATAAATTATTGATTGCTTTCTTATCAAGATTATAAAATACTTTATCTTTATTTAAAAGTAACTCTTTAACAACTTTTCTAAATAATGAAGCTATTATTCTTTCTAATTCACGAACACCAGCTTCTTTAGTATAATTTCTAATTAGATACATGATAGAATTATCATCAATTTGTACTTGTAATGAAGTTAGACCATGTTCGTCTAGTTCTTTTGGAATTAGATGTTCTTTGGCTATATCTAATTTTTCATATTCAGTATAACTAGATATATCAATAATTTCTAATCTATCTTTTAATTCATAGGGAATTTGTTCTATATAATTAGCTGTTGCGATAAAGAGAACTTGTGACAAATCAAATTCTTCCTCAATATAGTGATCAGAAAACTTATTATTTTGTTCTGGATCAAGAATTTCCAATAAAGCACTAGCAGGATCTCCTTTTATATTTTTAGTCATTTTATCTATTTCATCAATTATAAATACAGGATTAGCTGTGCCAGCTTTTCTTATACCTTGAATTATTCTTCCTGGTCCAGCTCCAACATAAGTTCTTCTGTGTCCTATAATTTCTGCTTCATCATTAATTCCGCCAACACTTATTTTAGCAACTTTTCTTCCTAGACTTGTTGCGATACTTTGAGCAAGGCTTGTTTTACCCACTCCTGGAGGTCCAACTAAGCATATTATTGGACTACGTAGATTATTAGTATTTTGTTTGACAGCCAAATATTCTATTATACGTTCTTTAACATCTTCCAAAGCATAATGGGAGGAATCTAAAATACTTTTTACCTTAGTTAAATCATTATTATCTTTAGTATAAATATTCCATGGTAAATTAACCATCCATTCTATATATTCCCTTAACATACCAAGTTCAGGTGAATTAATATTTAGATTTTCATATCTATCTATTTCACTTTTTATCTTTTCTTTTATTTTGGTATTACATTTTAATTTGCTTATCTTTTTACGATATCTTTCGACATCTGTTTCTTTATTACTAACATCACCAATTTCTTTTTGAATAACTTTTATTTTTTCTCGTAAAAAGAATTCTTTTTGTGATTCATTTAAATTTTTTTCAACTTCTGCATCTATTTTTTGTTCTAATTCAGCATACTTAATATCTCTTCTCATATCCTGAATTAAATATTTTGCTCTACTTATTTCATTAATTGTAGTGATATACTTCTTTTTATCTTTATATTCAAGTGGTAAATAGCTTGTAATTAAATCACATAGCTCATTTAAAGAATCCATATCATCAATTTGTGATAGGATAGCATTACCCATATATGGAACTTTTGAAATATAATTTTCTAGATATTTTACTAATATTTTGTAATAAAATTTCTTTTCTTCTGTTTCTTTCCCATAATTAATATCTTTATAATTACTTTTTAAATATTTATCTTCCTCAATTACAGATTTCAGTTCTACTCTTTTAATTCCTTCGATAACTATTCTAGTCTTCCCATTAGGTACATTCATTTTTAATTTTATATTGCAAAGAATACCATACTTAGGTAAATTAGTAAGTGATACAACATTATCATCATATATTGGATTAACGACTAATACTAAATCTTTTTCGATTTTATCAAATAAGTCAATATAATACTTATCTTGAATATTATCATATTCTAATCTAATTTCACTATTCGGGAAAACAGCCATATCATTAACAACAAAAATTAGTAATTTTTCTTTCATAGCAATTTTCCCCCTAAATTTTATATATTGCTTTCTATTATATAATAGAAAACAATTTTTTAAAAGAAAAAAGTAACAAAAAACTATAAAG
>OMUM01000119.1 GCA_900314225.1 uncultured bacterium
TTTTCAATATTTTTTATAATTGATAATATTTCAGAAATGCTATCTATACTTTTATCTAAGTTCAATTTTAAAGACTTACCAATAGTTATGCTTTTCCCCAATTGTTCTATTTCATCTGGAATTATTTCTAGATTTACCACTGATTCTCCTCTATCTAAAACAATAATATCTGAGTTAGACATTGTTTTAACTAAACTACTTGTACTACCATTTAAAAATTTTGCTGCTTTTCTTTTCACTTTTGATACATCTACACGCTTAGCAATATTCATAGCAAAATCTGTATCGCAATATTTTTGTACAAGAGCACTACTCATTCCATATGTAACTGCATAAAAATCGATAGTTGACTCAATTAAAAGAATTCCTTTTAAACTATCCTTATCAACAGTGATATCTACATCAAATTCATTTAATATATTTTGCCATGATATTTTAGAACTATCTTTCTTGCTATAATACAAATTTAAACAATAATTATCAACTTGTTTTTCTACTTTGCTTTTAATATAATTATTGCTCATCATTTCTTTAAACAATCCATCTTTGTCCTTAATTCTAAAAATATTATACTGCATAAATACCTCCTACTAAAAAAGGCAATACAAAAACTTAAATATATTTAAGCCTGTACTAGCGCCTTCTCATTTATATCAACATTTAAATTATATCTTTGGTATCAACGAATTATAATCTATACTATTCGTCATAATATCCCATTTACCTACTTTCATCTTTTTAATTAATTTACCATCTCCAAAATCTAGCAAGTCTTCTCTTAATAAATTATTAAATAACTTGTTTAAACTACCTAATCCATATGACGATAATAGAAATGCTTCTAATGGATCACATAACTTACAGTATGCCCACAACTGACCTAAATCATGTAGATTTAATTGTGTTTTTTTAGCCTCAATAAAAATTAATGATACCTTATTTTTTTGTTTTATAATACCCAATACATCTATTTGAATATCCAACCCAACAGTTAAAGGATAATATTCTAAAACCCCATATTCTTGTAAAAAGCTATCCAATGTTTTTGCATGAGCATCAACCGTAATTACCTCGGAATTTTTATATTTATCTTCTAAATATTGTTGTAGCCATATTCTCATTGGCTCGTATAATTCTATTTCTAATGCAACATTACTCATAATACCCTAAGTCCTTTGCCAATTCAGTCCATGAATTATAATGTTTACCACGTATCTCAATTGGTAGTGAATTATCATTTTCTCCAGGATGTAATGGTTTAATTTTACCTGTTCTAACATTCTTTTCCCAATAAAACTTATGTGTCATTTCTGGGTTCATATAATTAAGCAACTCTCTACTATATTTTTCCAAAGCCTCTTGTTTATGGCTAATATTAAAGCCAATTGGTAAAAATTCATTTGCATATATTTTGATTTGGTGTTCTTTTTTCCAATATAATTTTTGTCCAGCATTATATTTTTTTAAATTACTATCTCTAAAATTTGGATGACCAAAATCAATATTTTGAATTGGGACATCTACATCTTTTAATAAATTTGCAACATCAATTACCATTTTCCAATTACAAGGTATTTCAATATATACACGATGAGATCCTTTAACACCAAAAGCTAGGTTACTTCTTCGTATATAACCTGTTACATCAGCCATCCCTCTTAATAATGCTTTTTTCTCATCCATTGTAATATTAAATAAATCCTCATTCATCTCCATATATGCATGTCTACTTCCATTCCCTACATAATGTAAAATTTGTCTCATCACATATTCAGCATTTGGCTTTTTAAATGAAATAGAAGTGGATTTTCTACCTTGCGTATATGTTATATCAGTTCCAATTAGTGGCTCTAATATTTGCCTTATGTCCACCAAGCTTGCTTTAACATATACCCTAACATCTTTCTCATCATCTGTATATAGATTTTTATGTGGAATATCAATTGTAACAACAGTTTCATTAGTTCCTTGTTGTATTTCACCATTTCCTAAAATCATACCTAATAAATACGCCATTTCTGGATTCATTATTCATCACCTAATTCCTTATATATTTTATCGGCTATTGCCTCTGCTAATAACGGTGGAACAGCATTTCCTATTTGTTCTCTAACATGGACTTTAGAACCTAAGAAAACAAATTTATCATCAAAAGATTGTATTCTTGCTGCTTCCCTTGGAGTTATTGATCTATTTAAAAATGGATGATTGTTCGTTCCATTTGATGAAGCATCAAATCTAGTATCAATTGTTGGAGAAACATCATTCCACTTTAATCTTCCCCAAGTTCCACTATACTTCTGTTTACCCAACATTTCTTTTGGTAAATATTCTTTTCCACCCTCTGGTGGAATCATTTCTAATTTTTGTATTGCAATTTTCGAATGATTAGAGGCTTGATGATTATATAATTTGTCGCAGCCTTTTCTCATCTGATTTTGAAATTTACTAGTAGCAGGCATTTTATAATCTTGTTCAAATTCACCTTCGCCAGAATTAAGAAAAGCCAAATCATAAATAGCATCCTTAACTGTTATATTTTTTTGACAAGTAGGTTCAGGAAGCGATATATTTTTATTTTTTGAACATATGAATATTGCTCTTTGCCTTGCTTGAGGTACTCCAAAATCTGATGCAGTTAATACACCACATTCTACAAAATATCCCATTTTAGTAACTTCTTCTATTATTTGATTTTTAAACCATCCTGCTGATGTTGATAATAAAGCTTTAACATTTTCAATGATAAACACTTCTGGTTTTAATTCTTCAACAATTTTTAAATATTCTTTAAACAAGTAATTTCTAGGATCGTCTAATCCCAATTTCTTTCCTTTCAATGAAAATCCTTGACATGGTGGACCACCAATAATCATATTTACTTTTTTTTCTTTACTTATTTTAATAGCTTGCTCTTTTATTTTGTCATTAGTAATATCACCGCAAATTATTTCTGAATCTGGCATATTATTTTTAAATGTGTCTAATGCATATTTGTTAAAATCTAATGCAACTACTGTTTTAAAATGTTTATTCTTCTCCATTCTTTATGAAAATCCACCTGCACCAATAAATAAATCTAAAATTTTAAAATCTTTTA
>OMUM01000142.1 GCA_900314225.1 uncultured bacterium
ATCCAAATACCCTAATTATATCTAATCACATAAATGCGGGAGGTGGCGATGGTCAAAGTGTAACAAATATTGAGTATAACAATTAAAGCCTAAATATAATAAGAAAAGAGGAAATGTTATGAATATTAGTTACACTAAACAAGGTGATTATTTATTACCTAATTTAATATTAAAAGAGAAAGTTCAATTTAATATAGGAAAATATGGATTATTAAGACTACAATATATTAAGAAAGAAAAATTAGAATTATATTTTGATTTACTTGTTAATGATACATTAAATGAATATCTACACGATATAGATATTACTGTTATGGAGAATGTAGAGAATTTAATTAAAGAACTTGCTGAAAAAGATAATATAAATGAAAAATTAAAACAAAATAATCAAATGCTTTGGGTAAGTAAAATGAATAATATAAAAAATATCGTAGAAGAAATATTTTTAAAGGAGTATATCTATGTGTGATATTACTGATGAAGAATTTGAAAAAATATATTTACCTTTCTATAATAATGTTAATGATTATTTAAATAATTATGTTATACCTGATTTAGTAGCATTTTATTTAGCAAATGCATATAGTAGACATTGTTTATCAGAATGTAATTTAATAAATCGCATTAACTCTGCTGTAGATATATTTAATTGTAGATGTGATATTAATAAACTTATATCTAAAGTGAAAGAAATATAAAAAATAAAATATAATTTAATAATAGTAAAAGATAGTCCAATGATATTAAAGAAATATTATTGAAAAGTAGAACTCTGTCAGATAAAACTGATAGAGTTTTTTAATGATAATTAATTGGTTTGGGAGTAAATTTATTGTCTAGCAAGCAATGAATTTGTACTCTCGTACGAAATTCGTATGTAGGATTACTCCCAAGCCCTATCTAATTCAACTAAATATGTGTTATAATTAATACATATAGATTTACGAGGTGATACTTAATGATATTCAAAGGAAATATTGAATTAAAACAGAATGACTTTAAAAATGAAAAAGAACTACAAAAATATTTTGAAAATAATTTAGAAAAAATATTAGGATTTAAATTTATTTGTACTGAATTTGTTGTTGGAAATTTTAGGATAGATTCACTAGCCTTTGATAATGAGTCTAAGTCATTTAAGATTATAGAATATAAAAATGTAAAAAATCATAGTTTAGTTGATCAAGGATATACATATTTAAAGTTATTGTTAGAAAGAAAGGCAGATTTTGTTTTGCAATATAATACAATTACAAAATCATCACTAACAATTAATGACATTGATTGGAGTCAATCAAGGATTATATTTGTATCACCAATTTTTACACCATATCAATTAAATGCGACAGATTTTAAAAATATACCTGTTGATTTAATTAAAGTAACTAGATATGAAAATGATATTATTGATATTGATTTTATAAGGAAAACCAGCAATGTAAGAATAGAGGAATTTGATGTTGAAAGTGAGCAAAAAGAAGTAAATAAGGAAATAAAGGTATATACGGAAGAAGACCATTTAAATAAAGTTTCGGAAAAGACAAAAAAATTATATGAATCACTTAAAAATAAAATATTAGAATTGGATGATATTGATATAGATGTAAAAAAAGTTTATGTGGCTTTTAAAGGTAGAAGGAATATAGTAGATATAGAATTTAATCAAAATAAGTTAAAAGTAGATATTAATCTAAAAAAAGGTACTCTTGTCGACCCACTAAATATAGCCCAAGATATTACAAAAGTAGGACATTGGGGAAATGGTGATTATAGAGTTGAGGTTTCTTCTGAAGAAGATATTGATAATCTTATACCATTGATTAAACAATCTTTAAAGGTAAATAAAAAGTAAGAGGAGGAAAATATGAGTACAGAAAAACTAGAAAATGTACTATGGGACTCCGCAAATAAACTTCGTGGAGGACTTGCAGCAGCAGATTATATGCACGTTGTACTTGGACTAATATTTTTAAAATACCTTTCAGATAAATTTGATGTTAGATATAAAGAACTTGTTGATGAGGGAAAAGGCTATGAAAATGATATAGATGAATACTCAAAAAATATGGTATTTTGGATACCAGAAGAAGCAAGATGGAGTTATATTTCTAAATATTCTAAATCTGAGGAATTAGGAAAAATATTAGACGAGGCTTTTATTGCTATTGAAAAGCAAAACCCTGAATTAAAGAACATTTTACCAAAAACTTATTCAAAACTAGAAGTTGACCAAAGAAGATTAGGTGAGTTGATTGATTTATTTACAAATAAGTTAGATACAACAAATGCTGGCGGTGATTTCTTTGGCAAGGTGTATGAATATTTTATGGGTAAATTTGCAAGAAATTTAGGACAAAAAGGTGGAGAGTTCTATACTCCAAGATGTGTTGTTGAATTACTTGTTGAAATGATAGAACCTTTTAATGGTAAGGTATATGACCCTTGCTGTGGTTCGGGAGGTATGTTTGTTCAATCAGCAAATTTTGTTGATGAACATCAAGGAAATATAAATAATATTTCTGTTTATGGACAAGAATTAAATGCTACAACTTGGCGTTTAGCAAAAATGAACTTAGCAATTAGAGGAATTGAAGCCGATTTGGGTGATTCAAATGGAGATACATTCCACGATGATAAACATAAAGCATTAAGGGCAGACTATATACTTGCCAATCCACCATTTAATATTAAAGATTATGGTCAAGAGTCATTACTTGAAGATCCTAGATGGAAATATGATGTTCCTCCAAAAGGAAATGCAAACTATGCTTGGATTCAACATATGATTTCAAAATTATCACCAAAAGGTGTTGCTGGTTTCGTTTTAGCAAATGGTAGTTTATCTACAAGTCAGACGCAAGAATATAATATTAGAAAAGCAATGATAGAGGATGACATCATTGATTGTATAATTACATTACCAGATAAATTATTTTATACAACAGGTATTCCAGTATCATTGTGGTTTTTAAGAAAACAAAAAACACAAAATGATAAAATTCTTTTTATTGATTTAAGAGAGAAAGGAACTTTGATTGATAGAAAGATTAGAGAATTAAGTAAAGAAGAAATTAAAGAAACAGCCAATATATATCATAATTGGTTGAAGAATGAAAACTATGAAGATATAAAAGGTTATTGTTATTCTGCTAGTTTAGAAGAAATTAGAGCAAATGATTATTCATTAGTGTCTGGAAGATATGTAGGAATTGATGATTCCAATGAAATGTCAAAAGAGGAAGTAGAAGAACAAATTAAAATTGTATCAAATGAACTAAAAGATTTATTAAAAGAAAATCAAGAATTAGCAAAGAAAGTAGAAGAAATTTTAGATATGCAATAATATCAACTATGTGTTGTTGCACATTTGTATTTGGAACTTTAAATTTTATATTACCTATTTTATCTATTGTCAATGCACGTTGGGCAGAACCAATGGCAGTATTACACAATTCTTTATATCCTTTTTGGGTTGTTAACCAATAATATAAATATTTAGGGTTCACAGTATTTTCAAACTCTCGTAGCCATATAACATTTCCGTCTTTAAAATAAAATTTATAGTTTAAATTAACAAAATACACTGTTCCCATATTTGCACCAATAGCAGCAATTAGAATATCACTATTTTGGGGAACTGGAAATTTTTGCGCTATTTCACTATATTTATTTTCGGAAATATAATAATCAGGAATAAAAGTTTTTTTATTTGCTAACTCAATAACTTCTGTACTTCTAAAAAAGGGTATACCTTTTTTAGTGTATTCACTTGCAAATATTCTTTTACTTGAACCAATTTTACATATATTTTTTATAGAAAATATATTCATATATAAACTCCTTTCAGAAAGTAGGTAATGTTATGAAATTATCAAATTGTATAGAAATAATATCAGGTGGAACACCTTCGACATCCAAAAGCAATTTTTGGGACGGAGATATACCTTGGATTTCTATTAAAGATTTTAATAATTCTTTTAAATATATTTATAAAACAGAAAAGTCTATTACAAAGCAAGGATTAGAAAAATCAAGTACAAATATGCTCTATAAAAATGATATTATCATATCTGCAAGAGGAACTGTTGGATGTTTAGCACAAATTTACTATCCAATGGCTTTTAACCAATCTTGCTACGGTATAAGAACGATCAACAAAGATTTAATGCAAAACTATCTTTATTATTGGCTAATAGCAAATATTGATAAGTTCAAAAAACAAACACATGGTGCTGTATTTGATACTATTACAAAAAATACTTTTAACAATATAGAAATCAATTACCCATCATTAGTAATGCAACAACACATAGTTGATATTATAGGAAGTTTGGATGATAAGATAGAAAGCAATAATAAAATAATTGAAAAAATTGATAAACTAGGATTATCTAAATATAAAAAACAAAAAAATGATTTTATAGATTTTAACGACTTTGCAAATTTTGAAAAGGGTAAAGAAGCATCTAGTCAAAATTATATGAGCAAAAAAAATAATGAAAATATCAATTTCATAAGAGTCAAAGATTTAAACTGTTTAACAGATACTTATATTTCAAAAACATTAGATATTCCAGTTGCTAAACCTAATGATGTTTTAATATCATTTGATGGAGCGATAGGCAGAATAAATTATGGCTTAATGGGGGCTTATTCTTCTGGTATATATAAAGTCATTCCTAAATTTACTAACGATTATGGTATTTTATATTGGTCATTGAAAGATAATACCAATCAACAAATTATGCTAGAACATACAAATGGCACAACAATATTACACGGCTCTAAATCAATTAAATATTTAAAAATTAAGAAACATTTACAAGACGATACTGATTATTTTAATAAAATTTTTGATTATTCTTTAAATATAAAATCGGAAAATATAAAATTGTGTGAATTAAAGAAATTGTATTTAAAAAAGTTCTTTGGATAAACCC
>OMUM01000143.1 GCA_900314225.1 uncultured bacterium
TAATACATGATATGCAATATAATTATACAAGTTTTGAATTACGTTTTCTGATTTATAGTTTTTTCTTATATATTCACTCATATAAATCATTGATTTTAGATAATTATTGCAATATTCATTGTTATACTTTCTTACTACTGAATTTGCATTAAAATAATAGTTATATAGTGGCTTCTTATATATAACTATTTTATCTATATTTTTGCATAATTGTATATTAAATAATGCATCTTCTCCTACAACTAATTTTTCTTCAAAACGTAGGCTTGATATTTTTGCCTTTTTAATTAATTTCATATCTACACCACCATAACCGTTTTGTACATTTAGTAATTTATTTACATATTCTTTAGAGTCTATTACTATTTCTTCTAGATTTCCATTAATGATCTCTTTTTTACTTTCATATACTCTATAATATCCACATGTTACATAATCTACTTTATATTTATTTGCTATATCTAACATTTCATGTATAAATTCTTTTTCTATCCAATCATCAGAGTCGACAAATGTTATATAATCTCCTGTTGACTTTTCTATTCCTTTATTTCTAGCCGACCCTACTCCGCCATTTTCCTTATGAATGACTTTTATTCTTTTATCTTTTTTAGCATATTCATCACACATTTTAGGACAATTATCTGGAGATCCATCATCTACTAATATAATTTCTAAGTTATCATATGTTTGATTTATTACACTATCTACACATTTTTCAAGATATTTTTCTACTTTATATACTGGTATTATTACTGATATTAATGGATTAGAAACTTTTTTCATACTTCTTACCGAAAAACTTAGCTTTTAAGAAACTAGTTCCTTTCTTCCACCAATTAATATTATCCATATCCATGAATTTAACTTCTTGATATTTTAAATTATTTGTATTTATATATACATCTAATAATAATTCTGATACTCTACCATAGAATCTTTTATGGAAATCTGTATAGTTAGTTGTATCTACTCTTTTTTCTAATTCAAATAAAATATCAAATAGCCATGAACAATATCCATCTAATACTTCTTTTTTCATTATAAACATATTAAACATATGTGCTGATTTTCTTTTGTGTAATCTATCAAATTCTTTTAAATATTTAGGATATTTTTCTTCTAATATCTTTCTTGTTTCATCAAGTGGTTCTATATACATAGTATGTTTATAGTGATTATATAGATTTTCTATATAATAATTTCTTTTACTAGGTAAAATTATATCTGTTTTATTAAATAACTTATCTGCTTGTTTTAAAGTTAAAACTTGTTCAAACTTTTTATTTTGATCTTTAGTTTTAACCTTATTTAGAGTTAAATGTCTTCTATAATGGACTAAACCTATATAATCTGCATCTAAGTTCTTCCATGCCCAATATAGACCTGTTAACTCGCAAAAAAAAGGATTCTTTTCACTTATATTCTTTTTTGTATCATCTTTTGTATAGCCTAAGTCTTGTTTTCCCTTAGCTCCTACATGTAGTGGTAAATAAAGCTTATCCTTTGGCATTTTATATTCTTTATGTGTTGCCACAATTACTTTAATGTTTTTCATACTTCACTTCTCCATATATAAATTATACTACATAATTAGATATTTTCAAAGCTTTTATAGTGTAAATAAAAGACTGGATATCAACCAGTCTTATGATATTGTCACTTCTTTATTAGGTACATGTACTTCTATATAAGTTCTTCCATCACTTACATTTATTTCTGTACCATCATTATATGTATATTTTGTTTTAGAATCTCTTGATTCTTTATACCATTTAATTGGTACTGCTTGTCCATTAGTTATATAGTATCCTGTTCCTTCTCCTGTATCATATAAATCCCAGTATATATTATTTGGTGTCATTTCATATCCGTTTAGTCTTGTTACAATAATATTTTTAGTTGTAAACTCTTCTTTAGTTCCATAATCTGTTGTTACTACATCATTTACTACTCTATTATACATTTTTGTTTCACTATTATATTTAAATACAGTTACTACACTTCCATATGGAATTACTACTGTATCGGCTGTCATTACATCTTCTCTTTTAGATAAATCTACATCTCCTACATCATAATTAAGTAATTTCCATGAATCACTTTCCATTGAATAACCTTTATCATTTACTGCGAAGTCTTTTAAATTTCCATATGTTGTATATACAGTATGTTCTCTAGCTAAGTTTTCAGGGTTTTCTCTCCAGAATGGTTTATCTTGTACTATACCCTGAATATAATCAATTGTATTTGTCTTTAATTCTTTTTCTGCATAGATACTCCATCCATAACTTGCAAAAATAGCATTATGTTCTTTAGAAAAGTCTATAAAGTTATGTCTAGCACTTCTTACAGTACCTATTACTGTATCATCACTTGCATCTTTAAATACTGCTAATAATCTAGATGTAGATCCTTCTGTAGGTAATTCATATACAATATAAGCACTATTTAGACCTCTTTGTACTTTTACTGCTACTGGAGTATTATTTATAGATACTGTTATTGGTCTTGTTTTACTATTTAAATCTACAATATCTACTTTCTCTTTTACTTCTTCTACTTCTTCTTTCTTTTCTTTCTTTGTGGGCTTATCTTCTACTTTGTTATTACCTAGTACTAAGAATAATACTATTCCTATAATTACTACTAATAATACTATACCGATAATAATTACTTTTTTATTTAATTTTTTCTTTTCCATAACAACTCTCCTCTATAGTTAAATCATATCACATTTATTCAAACAAAAAAGAGCTTTATTTTGCTCCTGCTCTTGTAAAGACTACTTTTATTGTTCTAAATATACATAATATATCTAATTTAAATCCTTGATGTTTAACATAATAATATTCTAAATCTAATCTTTTTTTATAAGATGTTGCACTTCTACCATTAGCAGCCCACCATCCAGTTATTCCTGGTTTAACACTTTCATATATAGCATGATCTCCATTATGACTATCTAATTCACCTGGTACTAATGGTCTAGGTCCAATTAATGATATTTGTCCTATAAACATATTAAAGAATTGTGGCATCTCATCTAATGATGTTTTTCTAAGTATTTTACCTATCTTTGTAATTCTTGGATCATCATTTAATTTCTGATTAGCTTCCCATTCTTTTTTATATTTAGGATTTTTAAGTAATTTCTTTAATTCTTCTTCAGCATCCGGAATCATAGTTCTAAACTTATACATTCTAAATACTACTCCATCTTTTCCTACTCTATTTTGATAATAGAATATAGAATGAAAATCTCCTGTTAATATATAACAAATTTTAACTATTATTGCTATTGGCAATATTAGTACTATACCAATAATAGATATTGCAAAATCAAATAATCTTTTTATAAATAAGTAGATTACTCTTCTTATTTTTAATATTAATTCAATATCCATTACTGATGCTTTTACTTCATTATTATTCATTTTATACAACACCTTACATTTTCTATCTTATTAATACTCTAGTAATATAGTATCACTATTTTATAATTATTTCAAATTTTTGAGTTATTGTTAACATTTTACTAATTAAAAAGGCAATTTTCATCGCCTTTTTAATTATATAATATTTTTTTCTATTTTTCTAGTATTTTTATATTCTGTATTAATACTTATAGAATCCTTCTCCTGAAGATTTTCCTATTTTTCCTTCATCTATATACTTATTTAATATTTCTAACATTCCATCATAATTATATGGTAACATCATTTTCTTTAATAATGGATCAAATATATTTGGAACTTTTTGATATTGTTCTACTATATTTTTGGCAGTTATTAAACCAACTCGTTAATTTATCACTTTTTAAATTTAAAATTTTCGCAAACCATTATAAAATGGTTCTTTTTTTTGTCAAATATTTAACTTTTATCTTACGT
>OMUM01000063.1 GCA_900314225.1 uncultured bacterium
TTTCTGCCTTTTTAGCAGTATTTTTACTGGTCTTAATAGTTTTACCTACTTTATCTGTTTTAGTCGCCTTAGCTAGTTTTTTCTTTTGATATTTCTTTATTGCTACATCTTTAGTTTTAGTTACGCCTTTTTTAGCAGCATATATTGATTCATCTTTTGCACGATTAGAAACATATTTAATTTTATCTGAACCATAATCAACTATATTTCCATCTCCACTAACTGCATCTTTAGATTTTTCATTAGCATAAACAATTGGATCTTTTACCCTTTCAGTCCATGCAGTAGCTTTATCTAAAACTTTAACTGACTTTGGTTTTAAATCTTTCGTTTTTATATCGCTCATATTTTTCCCTCTCAATCATATTTTCATAATTCTCAATGATTTTTCTTAGAAGATAAATAAAAAAGGCTATTACCATAAAACTTGATAATAGCCATATCATTAAAGGAGACATTATTCTCCTTCTCCTGGTTTAGTAGTCATTAGTTTATATAATTTAGTATCTTTAGGGAATTCATTCTTAAATGGAACTAACGAACTACCTACTTTTAATAATCCTTGTCCAACTCCTACATTAGTTATGTAACTTAATTGAGTATCAGATATTGATAGAAGTTTTGCTAGTTCTGTTCTATCAGTTGCTGCTTGATTTAACATTACAATGAATTCTGAGTTAGCTAACATTGTTCTTGCAGTATGAGATTGTAATAAATCATCTACATTTTGAGTTATACCAGTACAATATGCTCCATATTTTCTTACACGTTTCCATAAAGTAAATAAGAAGTTAGCAGAATATTCATGTTGGAATAATAAATATATTTCATCTATGAAGATATAAGTATTTCTTCCTTTACTTCTATTAGCTGTTATTCTATTTAAAATGGAATCTAAGACAACTAACATACCAATTGGTAGTAATTGTTTACCTAAATCCAAAATATCGTAACAGATTATTCTACTATTTGTATCTACATTAGTATTTTTAGCAAATGTATTAAGTGAACCATTAGTAAATAATTCTATTGCAAGTGCAATTTGTTTAGCTTCAGGTTCTTCTTGTCTTAATAGTTCTTCTCTAAAATCTTGTAATGTTGGTGGAACTCCTTGATAATTGCCTTGCTGATAAACTCGATAAACTTTAGCAGTACATCTATCAATGATAGATTTTTCTTTTGGTCCTAAATTACTTCCACCCATTAAGTGTTCACATAATGAAAGAATAAACTCTGATTTAAGAATAACTGGATTAGCTCCATCTCCATAATCGGAATTCATATCCATTGCATTGATGTGATTATCACTCGTTGCCGATATTCTAACTACTTGACCACCTAATTGATTTACTAACTTAGGATATTCACGTTCAGGATCTATTATAATAATATCTGCATTTGGATCACGAAGTGCAATAGAAACAATTTCATTTTTAGCAGTGAATGATTTACCACTACCAGAAACTCCTAAAATAAAAGAATTACCATTTAGCAATTCTCTTCTATCTGCAATTATCATATTTTTAGATATTACATTATCTCCATAATAGATACCATTTTCGTGATTTATTTCTTGTACTCTAAAAGGCATAAAAACTGCAAGTGATTCTGTAGTTAATGTTCTTAGAGTATTTATCTTTCTAACTCCAAAAGGAATAGATGTATTTAATCCATCCATTTGTTGCCATTTTAAAATAGCTAACTGACATAAATGTTTTCTACCAGTTGCTAATAAACTTTCTGTATCTTCATCTAATTCTTTTTTAGAATCTGCTATTAAAGTCATAGTAAGAACTGATACAAACATTCTTTGATCTCTAGTAGTTAGATCATCTAAGAACTCTTTAGATTCTTGTCTTTGTTGTTCCATATCATATGGAATAACAGCACTAAAGTTATTATTGTTATTTTGTCTTCTTTGCCAGTTAGTTATATTTGTTTCTACACCTAATCTTCTATTTTCAACTTCTCTAATAGCTTCATCCATTGGTATTGGAATAACATCAATAGATAATACTAGATTTCTATTTAAATCAGTTAATTCTGCTACCATATCATCTTTGATATATGAAGCATAATCCTTTAAAAAGAAAACTCTTCCAAATTTATTACCCATAGTGAAATAGTCTTTTTCAAAACTAAATGTATCAGGACAAATATAATCTTTAAAAGAATGTCCTTTTCTCATATTATCTAACATATCCCAAGTGAATATATTTTCTTCTCCAATTCTATAAAAGTCATGAGCAAGTCTTAATCTATCTTCACCATTTAATTCAATACATCTAGATCCTAATTGATTAAAGTGATTATTCAAATCAGCATTAATTCTTGCAAAATAGTTTCTAGCTTCTTCTATATTCTTCTTACTTACTGAAATAGTTAAGAACTTTTCTTGAATAATAGAATTAGCTCCTAATGCTTTTTTAAGTAACATAGCATTATATTCTTTCCTATATTCATCTAAACTATCATTAGCAAGTGGAATCATAATATTCTTTTCAAAATCTACTCTATTAAGTCTTCTATTTAATACAGTTATTTTTGAAGTTGCTCCAGGATCTAAACTATTTAATAATTCAGAATATTGTAAAAACATAGCTTCTTTATCAGGTCTTGAAGCTACTGCATAATTAATATCAGTAAATCTAAAACATTTAGAATACTTATTTTTACTTACTTGAAATATTCCATCTTTATAAATTGTTTGAACTGGAATACAGTCTTGCACACTCTTAGGTGGAGTGAATTTTTCTTTATCCTGTTTGAACAGGTTTCTTATTGTCTTCATCTTTCTTATCATCCCCTATTTTATCTTTTAAAAGTTCGTAGTAATAATTTGTTGGTTTGAATGTTAATTCCTTTGAAGTTAAGAATTCACTTCTTATATAAGCTAAAACAAACTCTTCAGCATTCATTCCATTGTATTTTACGAATCCTATTGCTGCAAAAGGTGCAGCTCCTAAGATACATAGCCATGAAAGTGTTTCTATTCCAAAATATGGTTTAAAGACAAAATATAATAATACTGCTACTAAACAAGCAGCAATTGAAAATATAAATTGTCTTAAAGATAGTCCAAAATATACACTTTCAGTATAATCTCGTATCTCTTTATTAATCTTTACTTCCACTAGTACCCCTCCTCATACATAAAGAGCCTAACTATTTGCAGGCTCTTTAATAAAACTTAGTACATCAACAATTATTTTTTGTCCCCATTTTGATTCAATGTGGCCATTTATTCCAATTGCTTGGTTAATCTTTAATTGATTATATATCTGTCCATCATCATAAACATAGATATAAGCAATATTAGGATTCAAATCATAATTATCATCATTTGGTAATGCTAATTTAACTCTAATAGCTTTTTTATTATTACATCTTATATTCTTTTGACGATTCATAATTCTACCAAACAATATTACTTCATTATGCAATTGTA
>OMUM01000144.1 GCA_900314225.1 uncultured bacterium
GTTACAATCCTCTAAGTAGAAACTATTAATAAACTGTCCAACTTTTGGGGTTCAGCTCATTTGCCGGTCAGCAAAATAACTCTAATGTTATTTTAGCACACTATTCTTTGCTTTTTAATTATTAATTGAGGAGTGGGTTTATGTTAAATTATTTTAATTTATTAAAAATACAACATCTTGAAGGTGGTTCATATAATATTGATTCAATCATCAAGGCGATTCAGACTTTTTCTAATTGGGCTCTTAGAGTTGGAATTGCATTATCTGGTGTAGCATTAATTATTGGATTTATTTTATATGCAGTAGTTGATGTTGATCAAAAACAAAGAGTAAAGCAAAGAATCATTCAAAGTATGTTTGGAATAGTTGGTATTATACTTGCTATTTCATTAGTTAACTTAATAATTGATTTATTCTAGAGGTTAGAGATGTTAAATAAAGCACTAGATTTACTTAGAACTTTAGGTTGGTATATAGTAGATTTTATTTACTCTTTAATTGATAGCTTATTCGATGTTTTAAAGAGCCTAAATGCTTTTGATATTGTAAATAGTATAGCAAAGAATAGTATTTTTTCTAATTTTTATACTGGAGTTATTGCGATAGCTCTTACATTATTAGGATTATTCACAATAACAAGATTTATAAAGAAAGTATTAAATCCAGATGAAGAAATGCCAGCAGGAAAAATATATAAAGAAGTTGCTATATGTGGAATACTCATAATTATGAGTACTTTTTTATTTGCACAAGCATCAACTTTTTCAATCAAATTAGCAGGATTTACTGGAAGTATATTTGAACAAAATAATATATCTTTGTCAGATTCTATGTTGACTATGTATATTGATTATTCAGAAGGTTATAAAGCAACAGATGATTTTAAGAATGAAGATATATCTAAATACATTAAAAATGATAAATTTACAAAAAAGAAAATGTATAACGATAAATATGTTACAGATGATAAATGGATTTTACCAGATGAAGAAGATTACAAATATTCTATAAATTGGATTATGGCTATTCTAGTAGGAGGTTTTTTCTTATACTCATTATTCTTTAGTGGAATGATGTTAGCAAGAAGGCAAATTGAATTCTTATTCTTATTTACGATAAGTCCAATTATATTTGCAACATCAGTTGGTAATAAAGAAAGAAGAAGTGCTGTTTTTCAACAATTAGTTTCATTAATTTTACAAGGTGCTGTTATTATGTTAATCATTACATTAACAGCTTTAATAATGCAACAGATAAATGATACAACATTCTTTACTAATACATTTAAAGATATATTAATCAAAACTATTTTATACATTGGATGTGGTTCATTTTTATTGACAGGATCTCAAGTAGTTAATCGATTCATTGGAGGAAATGTATCAGCAAATAGTGGAAGAGAACAATTAATGGCTATGATGGGATTCGGTCAAAGTATGGGTGCAGTTGCAAGTGTTGGAGGTTTAGCAACAGCAGGGGCAGGATTATTAAGAGCAGGAGCAACTTTAAAGGGAGCTTCAGTAGCTTCATCTGCTGGAAACTCTGCAATGCAAAAAATAGGTAATGCACTTAGTTCATTTGGATCTAAGATAGGTGGAAATATTGGAGATGCTGGAACTCCTACTATTTCTGGAATTGGAGGTAATCTTCAAGCAATAGGTAGTGTGATGTCGGCATCGGCTTATAGAAGAGCACATCCAATTGATTCTTCTGGAAAATCTACAATGAATTCCAGTCAAAAACTATCAAGATTTACATCAAATATGATGTCTGCAGGAACTAGTTCAATAGGTTCAGCAGTTAATACTGTTCTTCCTACAGGAATGGGAAGACATAGAAGGAGATGATAATTTTGTATATAACTATAAGAAGTGTAAGAAAGACACTAGGTAAATATGCAGAAATGCAAGATTTATATGTTGGGTTTCCAATTTTATTTATTTTCTTAATATTGTTTTCTTTTACTAGTTTTAAATTATTTGCATTAGTTTTTTTCACAATTGGGGCATTTTTAATGATTCCAATATCTGTATCGAAAAAAAATAGAATGTATAAAGTTTTTGGAATGTTGATACTTTATTTATTTAGAGTAAAAAATTTTACTTATGAAAGAGAGGAAAATTCAAATGGCTAATGATAATAAAAAGACAATAAAAAACATTCAAGATTGGATAGAAAATAGATATTCCAAAAAGATAGAAAAACTAAGACCCAAGCTAATAAACTATAAAGATAAATTAATTATTGTTCATAATTACAAAGAATTAGATAAATTAATAGAAAATTTTAATGAACATAAGGATGGTTAAGTATGAAAAAAATGTTTAAAGATAAAAAACTATATATATTTTTGTTAATAGTACTCCTGTTTTTTAAAACATTCAGTATTATGAATTATTCTGTAGATACATATTTGCTTTTAGCATCGCCTAAATTGAAGTATGTATATGAGTACTTATCAGCAGGCAGAATTTTTACCACAGTCTTTTTCTTTATTCAAGGTTTTTTTCATATTCCAAATATAGTAATGTATATTACTTCATATCTATTAGCAATCATTTTTTCAACACTTTCAATATATGAACTAAATAAGGTATTAGATAAATATATTTCAAATAAGTTCTTATCAGCCATGATATCAATTGCTATTATTATTAATCCATTTATTATAGAACTATGGCTTTTTATAGAATCAGGAATTATGATGTTTTCAATTTTTGCCTGTATTAAGGGGTTTAAAAACTTTGACAAATATTTAGAAACTAAAAATAAATCTTTAATTGGGAAGTCATTTTTATGGATGATTGCTGCATTGTTTTCATATCAGGGAACCATCGCATTATTTGCTTGTCTTTGTGCAATATCAATAATAAAAAATTCAAAAAGTAAGAAAAAATTTATAAAAAACAATATTTTGATGTTTATAATATATATAGTTCCAACGATTATTAACTATATATTTATAACTATGATAAGTAGGGAAAGGGTAGGTGCAAATCACAATCTAATTAAAGTCATTAAAATGATAATCATTTCTACTAAAGAACAATTAATTAATTGTTTTGGGTTACTTCCAAATGGTTTCTACCCAACAATGCTTTTAGTAACATTTGTTATCTTAATTTATTATACAATAAAGAATAAACGAAAAAGAAACTACATGTTATCATTAATTTATATTACGCTAGTTACATACTTGTTTACAATAGCGCCAGTAATTCCCCAAAATAGTGATAGCCTAATAATGTTTCCAAGAACATCATATGCCTTTGCTTCATTAATTCCACTGTTATTTATTATTAATAATAAGAATTTAAATATAAAGATAACATCAGCAGTATTAATAGTTCTTCTATCAGTTGAACTATATTCATTTACAAAAATTGAGATAAATAGATACATTGTTAATTATGAAGACAAACAAATTATTTATCAAATCGAAGATAAGGTTAAAAAGTATGAAGAAGAAACTGGCATCAATGTAGAATATTTATCTGTATATAACCAAGAAAACTCTCATATGTTTTACAATGATATAAATGATAATATTAATGTAAGTGCAAAAAATGAACAACCAAATTCTACTGCATTATATGTATATTATTCTAATAGAAAAGTAAAAGAAAAAGAACAAAATAATAATATATACAATCTATATTTTAAAAATAAACATTGGCAATATTTTAGTCTAGATCAAGTTGTAATAGTTGGCAATACAATACATTGGTATATATATTAGATACAAAAAAGGATTCACTAAATATGAATCCTTTTAACATGCTCTTCCATTAATACAAATTGTAAGAGTATGAAAACTATTACCACGATACTCGTTATCAATAAAGTCATCATCTGTATCATATGTAAAAACGGTTAACTTTATAGGTGATACAACCTGATCAACTGAATAGCTACTTTGCAGCTTTATTGATGTAATTATACTATTATCGTTAAATTCGTCTGACTCCATATGAGAATAAAAGCTTTTTCCGAAATTGTTATAATCATCATATAAATAATTCATTAAGTATTCCCACTTATCAAATGTATGATCAGGATTAAAAAAGTTATATGAAACATCCTCATTATTTTGCAAAGTAAACTTAATATTAAATCCCATTTTAATATTTGGATATTTAATCCACTCGTCATAAAATGATAAACCAAAAGCTTTACTGAGCTTAATATTATCATCATTTGATGGATAAATTTGAAAGATATCAATATCTTCTTCGACAACAGGAGTTATATTTATAGTATCTATTCTTTGTAAAGTGTTACCAGACAATTTATAAATACCAATAGGAGTATTATTTGAATCATTATAATCGTTAGTAACTTCTTCTTTCTTTTGAGGAGATTTTTTTATCTCTGATACTTTTTTACTTTGAATGCACCCGGCCATAAAAATTATAATCAATATTACAAAAATAAATTTTTTCATATATACCTCTAAAATAAATATAACAAAAAAATTAGAAATTTAAAATGTAATATTGATTATTTTTCATCTTCTAATTTTTTATAGTCAACTTTCCCAATCATTGTTTTGGGAAGACTTTCTCTAAAAACGAACTCTTTAGGAATCATATATTTAGCTAAATTCTTTTCCAAATATTCTTTAATCTCACTTCTAATTTTAAAACTATCATGAAAGTCGCTTTTTAATACTATATATGCTTTAGGAACTTGAACTTTATATGGGTGGGGGATTCCTACTACACAAGAATTTAATACATACTTATTTTTATTCAAAACTTCTTCAATATGTGATGGATAAACATTGTATCCAGATGAAATAATTAACCTCTTCAATCGCTGAACAAAGAATAAACATCCATTCTCGTTTATATATCCTAAGTCACCAGTATGTACCCATATTTTTCCTTTATCATCTTTTTCTAAAACTCTATTAGTCTCTATTTCATCATCTAAATATCCAAGCATAACACTAGGACCACTGATTTGAATCTCTCCGACTTTACCAACATCAACCTCATTATGAGTATCTACATCAACAATTCTTAAATCGTTAGATGGTAGAGGGATTCCCACGCTCCCTAAAGTATACGAATTAGTAGTTGAAAAGATACAACCTCCACTTGTTTCAGTCATACCGTAACCTTGTACAATGCCTCTAGTTGAGCCATGACTTTTTAAAAAATCGTTAACTCTTTTATTTCTCTCAGCATTTAGCGAATCTCCGCCAGAAACAACATACTTGACATTGGACAAATCAATATCATCCATATGCTTATTTTTAAGTAGCGCTTCAAATAATGTTGGAACGCCAGCAATAAAAGTTGGTCTATATTTTCTTAGTAATTTATCAAATCTTCCTGCATCAAATCTTGGCACGAGTATTAGTTCAAGTCCGGTGCTTAGCGGATAGTGTACACACTCAACCAAACCAAAACAATGAAACATAGGTAGAATCCCAAGCATAGAGTCAGTATCATTAATATCTGGTAAAGCAATATGCGCTTGATTAGGTACAACATTTATTGCACCATTTGAAATGACAATACTCTTTGGTCTTCCGCTTGTTCCTCCACTGTGCAGAATAACAGCTGGATCGTCCTTATAAGTATCAACAATAATATTTGTATCATAATCTTTTCCTTTATTATAAAAATCCTTCCAAAAAATAAATTTTTCATTACTTTTAGGTAATTTAACTTTTCTGTCCTCCAGAAAAAAATACCCTAGTCCCATAGCGAATGGCATTGAATCTCTTGGAGATGAAAGAATTACTTTATATAATTCAGTTTCATCGATTATATTTTTAAGTTTTTTATAATTAAAGTTGACAGTTATTAACATTACACTTTTCGTATCGACAATGCTCTTTTTTATCTCTTCTTCAGCAGACAAAGGGTGTATCATATTAGATATAGCGCCTATTTTACTAACCGCATAAAACATAATTACAGCTTCTGGTGTATTTGGCATACATATTGAAACAACGTCTTTCTTTCTAATACCTTGGCTCTTCAAAGCTTTAGCACAAATATCTATCTGAATAAAAAAATTCTTATAAGAAATTTTATTGTCAAAATAGTTAATAGCAATATTATTCATTCTGTTAAGATTTGAATTATATAAATATTGGTATAAGGACATATCAGGGGTTTCTACTTCTCTTTCATCCTTGCGATAGTACTTATACCATCTTCTTTTATTTTTATTTAAAGAAAATAATTTCATAACAACTCTCCTATCTTTTTAAACATATGTTGAATAAGTAACAAATATATTATATAATTGAATTAATTAAAGTATCAATAATCAGATTTGTTATATATGTACATTAATGAACAAATGAATAAACAAGTGTTCAAAAAGGAGCAAAAATGGATAGAAGAGTTAAATATACAAAGAAAGTAATAAAAGATACATTTTTATCGCTTTTAGAGAAGAAGAATATTTCCAATATATCTGTAAAAGAACTATGTGAAATGGCAGATATTAATAGGGGAACATTTTATAGGTATTATATAGATATCTATGATTTATTAAAAAAAATTGAAGATGAATTTATTGAAGAAATCAAAAATTCAAATTCAATGATGCATATGCAAGAGCATTCAATTTATACTTTTACAAAAGAGATATTAAATATTTTTGAAAATAATAAAAAATTAGTCAGGGTCTTGTTTAATGCAGATAGTAATATATACTTTTTAGATGAAGTATTAGAAATTGCTTATGAAAAGTGTATTGGTAATTGGGAAAAAAACAAACATTTTGATGATAATAAAGAATTGCAAAACTCAGTTGTTTTTATTTTTAATGGAGCACTCGGAGTAATAAACTACTGGGTAAAGAATGACTTCAATGTATCAGCTGATGTTTTAGCAAAATATATTGAAAATTATTGTCTAGGTGGAGTAAATAAATTTATTCCTAAAGAAAATAATTTGTAAAATTATGTATTTTAGTTAATATTAATATTATTTTATGATACAATCTAATAGGAGGGTATATATGATAGAGATAATTAAAGCAGTATTATTTGGTATAGTAGAGGGAATCACAGAATGGTTACCTATATCATCAACAGGTCATATGATTTTATTAGATGAATTTATTAATTTAAATGTATCTAATGATTTTTACAAATTATTTGAAGTTGTAATACAACTTGGTGCGATACTTGCAGTTGTAGTATTATTTTTCAAAAGTATTTGGCCTCTAAAAAAGAAGAATGAAAAGGTGGTACTAGACAAAAAAACACTAAATCTATGGGGAAAAATCCTTGTTGCTTGCATACCAGCGGCAGTAATAGGTCTTGTAGCAGATGATTGGTTAGATGAACATTTATATAATAGTGTTGTAGTATCATTAGCATTAATAATCTATGGTATTGTTTTTATAGTAATTGAAAGCAAAAATGTGGGTAAAAGAACAACAAAATCTGTAGAAAAAATTACTTATAAACAAGCACTACAAATAGGTGCATTTCAATTATTAGCACTTATCCCAGGCACATCAAGAAGTGGATCTACAATAATTGGTGGATTATTAATAGGTTTAGAAAGAAGTGTGGCAGCAGAGTTTACATTCTTTTTGGCGATTCCAGTAATGGCAGGTGCATCGTTACTAAAGCTTGCTAAATATATCATAAAAGTAGGTTTTGTTTTTAGTGGGTTAGAAGTAGCAATTTTGTTAATAGCAACAATTACTGCATTTATAGTAAGCATACTAGTTATTAAATTCCTAATGAATTATATTAGAAAACATGATTTTAAAGTATTTGGATACTATAGAATAGCATTAGGTATTCTTGTATTACTATACTTTTTAATAAAATAAAGAGTAATTTTTTTCGTTACTCTTTTTAGGTGGGAGAAGGAGAAGTAAAATGAAGAAAGAAAAAGAAGAAACAAAAAAAGCATTAGTAAAAAGTAGGTGCAAACAGGGTTGATTTATGATTGTCAAGTGTTAAAATATAGTAAAATGAAATAATTATCTGAATAGACAGGTAGTTATTTTTTTTCTAATTGTTATTGACATTATTAAAAAAAGTGTTATTATAAAAAACAATTAGTATTTTGTAAGTGTCGGAATGAGGTGGTCTTTATGGTGAGAAAACTTCAATTTGGGCTAGTTCCTAAATCGTTACCAAGTACAAATTCTCTTACAGGATTAATGACCTCTCAAAATGATACTATTAAGAAGAGCAGTACCCCACAAAAGAAGTGGACTGTTCTTCTTTT